>JAEZMP010000638.1 GCA_023442215.1 Pseudomonadota bacterium | reverse complement strand
AGATCGCGGCCGTGAAGGCTCCGGGCTTCGGCGATCGCCGCAAGGCGATGCTCGAGGACATCGCGATCCTCACCGGCGGCACCGTGATCTCCGAAGACCTCGGCATCAAGCTCGAGAACGTCACGCTCGACCTGCTCGGACGCGCCAAGAAGGTGTCGATCAGCAAGGAAGACACCACGATCGTCGACGGCGTCGGCGCCCGCTCCGACATCGAAGCCCGCGTGGCGCAGATCAAGGCGCAGATCGAGGAGACCACCTCGGACTACGACCGCGAGAAGCTGCAGGAGCGTCTGGCGAAGCTGGCCGGCGGCGTCGCCGTGATCCGCGTCGGCGGCGCCACCGAGGTCGAGGTGAAGGAGAAGAAGGACCGCGTTGACGACGCGCTCCACGCGACCCGCGCCGCGGTCGAGGAAGGCATCCTGCCGGGTGGCGGTCTCGCTCTCCTGCGCGCCCTGAAGGCGCTCGACAGCGTGAAGCCCACCAACGACGACCAGAAGACCGGCGTCGAGATCGTCCGCCGCGCCGTGCAGGCGCCGGCTCGCCAGATCGCCCAGAACGCGGGCGCCGATGGCTCGATCATCGTCGGCAAGCTGCTGGAGAGTGACGAACTGGCCTACGGCTGGAATGCCCAGACCGGCGAGTTCGGCGATCTCTTCAAGATCGGCGTCATCGACCCGGCCAAGGTGGTGCGCACCGCGCTGCAGAACGCCGCTTCGGTCTCCTCGCTGCTGCTGACCACCGAGGCCCTGATCGCCGAGAAGCCGAAGAAGGACGCTCCGGCGCTCCCGGCCGGCGGCATGGGTGGCATGGGCGGCATGGACTTCTGAGGACGTCCGTCCGACGAACACCGGAACACCATGGCCGGAGATCCCGGCCATGGCATTCGGAAACGTCATTGCGAAACGGAAAAGGCGGTCCCCAGGGGCCGCCTTTTTTCGTTCCGAACGGACGTCGGAGCCGACTTCGGATCGGGCCTGAGAGGACCGGCCGAAAGAGGGCCGGACCGGCTATCGCCGCGGCAGCACGCCCTTCAGCAGCACGTCGAGAAGCGCGTCGCGGGTGCGGTTGAAGAACGCCTCGTTCGACAGGTCCGAGCCGGCGAGGGCGCGGATCTGCACCGAGAAGTCGGCATAGTGCTGGGTCGTCGCCCAGATCGAGAAGATGAAGTGCAGCGGATCGACGGGGGCGAGCCGCCCCGCCTCGATCCAGCGCGTCATCGTCGCCACCTTGGCGTCCACCATCTCCCTGAGCGGACCGGTCAGGAGCGGCATGAGGTTCGGCGCGCCCTGGATGACTTCCATCGCGAACAGCCGCGAGGCCGCGGGCCGCGCCCGCGAGGCTTCGAGCTTGCGCACGATGTAGCCCTTCAAGGCCTCCGCCGGCTCCTGGGCATCGTCGATCTCGCCGAGCGGCACCACCCACATTTCGAGCGTCTGCGACAGGGCGGCCGTGTAGAGCGCTTCCTTGGACGGGAAATAGTAGAGCAGGTTCGGCTTCGACATGCCGGCGGACTCGGCGATGTCGCCGATCCGGGCGCCGTGGAAGCCGTAGGCCGAGAACACCTCCGTCGCGGCATCGAGAATGCGCTCGATATTCGCCTCGCCGATCCGCGTCCGGCCGCGGGCCGGCTGCGCGGCCGCCGCTGCTGTGGATGCTGTCGGGGTGGAGAGCGCGGCGGAATCGTGTCGTCCGTCGTTCGTCATGGCGCGCGACTGCCTAATTCTTGTCCAGTTGGTCAAAGGATGGCACCCGCCGGCCTGCGGTGCCAACGACGACTGTAGCCGAAGTGCCGCGCGGCGGCGGTTTTTTCTGCCGTGGCAAGCTGGCACGAGGTTTGCGATTGCCTCAGGACGCCGGGGGGGCGTTGCCCTCGCAGGCGACGATCTCCGGCGGATGGCGCGGCGCGCCGCCGGCGAATGACGGGAACGATTGAATATCGCTCGCGGAGCGGCAAATCTGACAACCGCAGGACGACTCGTTGCGGTGCGGATTGCAGTCACCCCGCGGAACGGAGCAGGAAGACCATGAGTGCCGCCAACGCGAGCGCAGTTCCACGGACCGAGGTGACGCCGCCGCCGAAGGCGATCTCCGTTCGCGGGCTCGATCTGACCTTCGCGACAGCGGACGGGCCGGTCTATGCCCTGTCCGATATCTCGATCGACATCGCGGCCGGCGAGTTCGTCTCGCTCATCGGCCCGTCCGGCTGCGGCAAGACCACGCTGATGCGGGTGATCGCCGATCTGGAGCAGCCCACCGCCGGTTCCATCGAGGTGGACGGCCGGACGCCCGAGGAAGCGCGGCTCGCACGGCGCTACGGCTACGTGTTCCAGGCGCCGGCGCTCTATCCGTGGCGCACCATCGAGCGCAACGTGATGCTGCCGCTGGAGATCATGGGCCTGCCGAAGGCCGAGCGGCAGGAGCGGGCGCGCAAGCAGCTCGCGCTCGTCAATCTCGCCGGCTTCGAGCGCAAGTTTCCCTGGCAGCTTTCCGGCGGAATGCAGCAGCGTGCCTCGATCGCGCGCGCGCTCTCGTTCGAGCCGGCGCTGCTTCTGATGGACGAGCCGTTCGGCGCCCTCGACGAGATCGTCCGCGACCATCTCAACGATGAACTGCTGAAGCTGTGGCGCGCGACCGCCAAGACGGTGGTGTTTGTCACCCACTCCATCCAGGAGGCGGTGTTCCTCTCCACGAAGATCGTGGTGATGTCGCCCCGGCCAGGCCGGATCATCGACGTGATCGACTGCGACTTCCCGCGGGACCGCGATCTCTCGATCCGAGAGACGCCCGAGTTCGTCGCCGTCGCGCACCGGGTGCGCGAAGGCCTGCGCGCGGGGCACGCCTATGGCGACTGAGGCGGGTTCCCTCGCGAGCGCGCCGCCGCGCGCTGGCCTGTGGCAGCGGGCAATGGCCGGCACCACCGGGCCGGTGATCGTGGTCGTCGCGATCATCGTAGCCGTCTGGTACTGCGCGACCGCCGCCATGAACATCACGGCGGTGCGCGATGCCGCCGAGCGGGCGGGCACGCCGATGGACTGGCGGCAGGCGGTCACCGCGACGATGTCGCTCGACCGGCCCCTTCTGCCGGCGCCGC
>JAEZMP010000620.1 GCA_023442215.1 Pseudomonadota bacterium | reverse complement strand
CCGGGGCGAGGCTCCGGCGGCCCTTCGTCTGTCCGGTCATTCCTGCGGCAGCATCATTCCCCCGCGAGCCGCAACGGGCTCGGCACGCCGATCCCGCGCTCCCGCTCCCGCTCGCGCAGGCGTGCCTCCACCTCGTAGATATAGTCGCGGGTGAGCGGCACGGCGTGCTGGCTGCGCGTGAGCTGGATCTGGAACACCATCATGTCCTGATACCGGAACGCCGTCTCGGAGGCGGCGAGGTAGAACTCCCACATCCTGCAGAACCGCTCGTCATAGAGCTTCAGCGCCTCGTCGCGACGTTCCAGGAAGCGCTCGCGCCAGGCCTTCAGCGTCTCGGCATAGTGCAGGCGCAGGATCTCGATGTCCGTCACCTTGAGGCCCGAGCGCTCGATCGCGGGCAGGACCTCGGACAGGGCCGGGATGTAGCCGCCCGGGAAGATGTATTTCTGGATCCAGGAATTGGTGTCGCCTGGTCCGTCGAAGCGGCCGATGGAATGCAGCACCATCACGCCGTCCGGCTTCATCAGGCGGGCGACCTTGCCGAAGAACTAGCCGAAATGTCCGACGCCCACATGCTCGAACATGCCGACGGAGACGATACGGTCGAAGTTCTCATCGAGCGCACGATAGTCCTTGAGGTGGAAGCGGGCACGATCCTTCAGGCCGCGTTCCACGGCGCGCTCGTTGGCGATGCCGTGCTGCTCCTCGGACAGCGTGACACCCGTCACGTCCACCCCGGCGACGTCGGCGAGATAGAGCCCGAGGCCGCCCCAGCCGCAACCGATATCGAGCACCTTCTGCTCGGGCTTCAGCAACAGCTTTGCGGCCAGATGCCGCTTCTTGGCGAGCTGCGCCGATTCGAGGTCGCTGTCGGGCGTCTCGAAATAGGCGCAGGAATATTGACGGTCCGAATCAAGGAACAGCCGGTAGAGCCGCCCGTCGAGATCGTAGTGATGAGCCACGTTGCGCCGGGACGCGACCGTGTGGTTGTGCTGCCTGATCCGGCGGGTCAGCACGCGCCAGCGGTACACGAATCGCGACCATGCGCTCGGCAGCGTGCTCGGGGTATTCGACAGCACGACATCGAGAAAGTCGTAGATCCGGCCGTGCTCGAACACGATGCCGCCGTCCATCACGGCCTCGCCCAGCTCGTGCTCCGGATTGAGGAACACTTTCCGCTCGGTCCGGGTGTCCTTGAAGCGTATCCGCACCAACTCGCCACTACCGTCGCCGAATCGATGTGTACGCCCTTTGGCATCGACAATTTCAAGATTTCCTCGCCGCATGGAACGCGCGAGATAGCCTTGCAGCAGCCGGTTCATGGGCACTCTCCGAGGCGCTCGCATGCGAGCGGAGCGTCGGGTTATCGGGAAGTGACGATGGTATGCCCGATTTCGCCTGCGGCTCAAGAGGGCGTGAACGCAAAAAAGGCACGATGCGGGTCGCATCGTGCCTTCTTTGTGTCCAAGCCGTCCAGAACGGGAGAGGATCAGGCCTCGGCGGAGGTCTCTTCCTCGCCTTCGGCCTCGATCGCGTCTTCTTCCTCTTCCTCGTCGTCCTCGAACTCGAAGCCCTGACCGCGCTTGGTCAGGTCCTCGCCGCGCGCCTGGCGCTCGGCCTCGTCCGCCGAACGGGCGATGTTGAGGGTGATCGAGGCGCTGACTTCCGGATGCAGGGCGATCTCGATCTTGTGCAGACCGATCGACTTGATCGGGTGGTTCAGCACCACCTGGGTGCGATTGATCGCAAAGCCGCCGGCATCGATCAGCGCGGCGATATCGCGCGAAGAAACCGAGCCATAGAGGTGGCCGGTCTCGCCCGCCTGGCGCACGGTGACGAAGCTCTGGCCGTCGAGCTTGGCGGCAACGGCCTCGGCCTCGGTACGCCGCTCGAGATTGCGGGCTTCGAGGTGCACGCGCTCGTTCTCGAAGCGCTTGCGGTTCGCGACGGTGGCGCGCAGCGCCTTGCCCTGCGGCAGCAGGAAGTTCCGGGCGAAGCCGTCGCGCACGCGGACTTCGTCGCCCATCTGGCCGAGCTTGGCGATACGCTCGAGCAGGATGACGTCCATGGGTAGTCTCCTCGGGTCTGTCCCGTCCGTCGGACGGTTAGGGCCTGACGACGTCCCCGGTGGGGATCGGTCTGGTCCAGACGGAAAATACGACGCGGGCGGAACCCGGCTTCGTGCCGGACGCCGCCCGCGCCGCGCGAATCGAACCTGAAATTATTTCAGGACGTAGGGCAGAAGGCCCAGGAAGCGCGCGCGCTTGATGGCGCGGGCGAGCTCACGCTGCTTCTTCTGCGAAACGGCGGTGATGCGCGAGGGCACGATCTTGCCGCGTTCGGAGATGTAGCGCTGGAGCAGCTTCACGTCCTTGTAGTCGATCTTCGGCGCGTTCGGGCCGGAGAACGGGCAGGTCTTGCGACGGCGGAAGAACGGCCGGCGGGTCGGCAACTGAGCGACGTCAATCATTATTCGTTGTCCATGCTTCCGAAGTCGTCTTCACGGCGGCGGCGCGGGCGATCGTCACGATCGCGGTCGCGATCACGGCCGCCACCACCACCCTCGAACTCGCGATCGCCACGGCCGCGGCGACGGTCGTCACGGTCACGCTTCTGCAGCATGACGGACTGGCCTTCCTCGAGCTCGTCGACGCGCACGGTGATGAAGCGCAGCACGTCTTCGTTGAGGCGCATCTGGCGCTCCATCTCGGCCACGGCCGGAGCCGGAGCGTCGATGTTGAGCAGCGCATAGTGCGCCTTGCGGTTCTTGCGGATGCGGTAGGCGAGCGTCTTCAGGCCCCAGTTCTCGATCTTGGCGACCTTGCCGCCGTTCTGCTCGAGAATGCCCTTGAACTGCTCGATCAGGCCATCGACCTGCTGCCCGGACACGTCCTGCCGGGCCAGGAATACATGCTCGTAGAGAGCCATGGTTCTGCCTTTCCTCGTTCAATGCACAGCTGGCGCGGAGCCCCGCCGAAGCCTTTGGAAAGGCATTCGTCTCTTCGTCTTCGTGAGCGGAGACACGGGAAGCGCGAACCCTCCTGGGTCCATCCGGCATGCCCTTCACCTCGAGGATGAGGTATCGTGCAGGCACGGCCTTCCGTTCAGCCTCCGGCCAAGCCGGTGCAGTGCCGGTTCTCTACGCGATGGAGCGGGGAAAGTCCACCCGGTGCGTGGGGGAATCTGCAGGCCGGGAACGGGGCGGTCCGCCGAGCGGGACCGCCGGCCGGGAATCCAGGTCTCGAATCAGGCCGGGTCCGGAGCCCGGCGCATTTGCGCGATGCCGCGGCGTGCGCCGGCGCCGGCGAATGGGCTCAGCAGCCGGCTCACCAGCTTGCGCGGCGCCGCCTGGGCCGGCGGTTCGATCGGCAGGTTGCGGACGAGCGTCCATTCCTTCACGCCGGCATTGAGTTCGCGGTCGCGCCGGATACCCCAGCGGAACAGCACCGGCTTGCCGCCGGCCTCGTTGCGCCCGCGCACCACGGCGTTGATCGCGTCCGGCCGGCCGCAGAGCGCCTTCGGCACGAAATCGAACACCAGTTCGGCATCGAGTCCCGTCGTGATGGCGGCAAGGTCGTCGAACAGCCGGCGCACCACGGCCGGGTCGAGGAACATCGTCACGCCTTCGATCAGCACCAGCGTCGGCGCCTTGCGAAGCGGCAGCGACTGCGCCCAGTCCTGCCGGTTGAGATCGCTCGCCACCGAGCGCTGGCGCGGCCGCGACGGCAGCAGCGCGTTGCGCAGTTCGACGATCTCCGGCAGGTCGACGTCGATCCACGTCATGAACCCGTTGTCCATGCGGTGGAACTGGGTCGTAAGCCCCGCGCCCAGATTGAGAATCTGAGCGTTGGCGAAGCGGCTGGTGAAGCCGCCGACCAGTTCGTCCAGAATCCAGGAGCGGGCGATGATGTCGAGCGAACGCTGGTCGGTGTCGGCATAGCGCTCGACGTCGAGGCGAAGGTCACGCGCGGCTGCCTCGGCGAGGGGGTCGCGGAAGCGCAGGTGCGGAAAGCGCTTGGGAGCCACCGCGCGGGCCGCGAGCGAGATCAGCGCCGTCTCGGCGACGCCGCGCAGTTCGGCAGCGTTCGGGCGGCGGGGGCGCGTCGCGGAAGGCGAGGGCGGCGGCTTGATCTGGGTATGACGCGAGGCGATCGGCGCCAGAGCGTCCATCAGCGTGGGTCGGGCCGGCGGTGTGGGAGTGCTCTGCGGTCCGGAGGACATGGCCCCGCTATGGGAGGCGGCTGCATTCGTCGTTCTGCCGGGGGTCGTCAGCACCATCTAAGCAACCTCGATAGAAGCCAGGGCAGCAGGCAGGCATGTAGCGGCGCGAAGGACAGCTGACGCGACAAAACCGGCTGACACCATCGCCATATCGTCAGGACCGGGGGGACGGTCCGCTGTTTCAGCAATCACAGGATCCGGCTTCCCATCGTCTCGATGATCAGCATCAGTCCGTGGGCGCGGCCCGGCGGAACGATTCTCGTCGCTTCCGCGTTGCCGTGCTCAATGTTCTCGAACCAGATTCCGGCGCTCGTGTGGTGGAATTCGGGCATTGCGACCCGCATCGCAATAATATGAGAACGAATGGA
Organism: Pseudomonadota bacterium; assembly: GCA_023442215.1. GTDB lineage: Bacteria > Pseudomonadota > Alphaproteobacteria > Rhizobiales > Segnochrobactraceae > Pseudoxanthobacter. Next base: position 6,298 of record JAEZMP010000620.1, on the reverse strand, counting down.
TCGGTCGGGCGGAACGGAGACGCCCCATCGTGCCGCGATGGACGTGGGCGTCAGCAGCGTCACGTCGCCGTCGGGCGTGTCGAACGACAGCCCGCCGTCCACAGGGCGCGGCATCGCGCCGGTCACGGCAGCCCACACGGCCGCGGAGGCATCCGGCCGGGGCGTGGAGATCACGATGCCGGCGATGCCCTCCGCGCCGTTGTCGTGGCGCTGGAAGTCCGGCTTCCAGAAATTCTCCGGATAGTGGCTCTGGCAGGAGAAGATGCCGACATCCGGCGCCGCCGGATCCGCGGTGAAGGTCAGCGAGAACGCCACCTTCCGGGCCACGCCGTCCGGCCCCGTCGCGGTTCGCTCGAAGCCGAACGGCTCGAACACCGGCAGGCCTGCGGCGGCGAACGCCGCCCGATCCGTCGAAGCGTCCCGGCTGCGCACCACCACCATCGCCCCGCCTTCGCCGTGGCTGGACAGCGCGTCGCGGTTGAAGGCGGCGAAGGAAAACCGGTCCGGCCCGGCTTCCTCGATCGCGGCCGGATCGACCACGGTCAGAAGCTCGAGAAAGCTCCGGTTTCCGAACTGGACCAGGATGTTCCCGGTCCCGAACGGGTGACGCGCGGCCGGCGTTGTCGTGAAGCCGAGGGCGCGATAGCGCGCCGCCGCTTCCTCGAGATCGTTCACGACCTGGACGATGTGGTCGATGCCGCGGGTCGCGCCGTCCGGTGGGGCCGCGTCCGCCGCCATCGTCAGACGAGCCGGCTCTGCTCGATCGCCGCGGCGATGAACGAGGCGAACAGCGGGTGCGGCGCGAACGGCCGCGACTTCAGCTCGGGATGGTACTGCACGCCGATGAACCAGGGATGGTTCGCAAGCTCGATGGTTTCCGGCAGCAGGCCGTCCGGCGACATGCCGCAGAACCGCACCCCGCACTGCTCCAGCCGGTCGCGATAGCCGATGTTCACCTCGTAGCGATGGCGGTGACGCTCCGAGATGCTGGTCGTTCCGTAGATGTCGGCGATCTTGCTGCCGGGTGCCAATACCGCGTCGTAGGCGCCGAGCCGCATGGTGCCGCCGAGGTCGCCGTTGGCGGCCCGGGTCTCCAGCTCGTTGCCCTTCAGCCATTCGGTCATCAGGCCGACGACGGGCTCCGGCGTGGCGCCGAACTCGGTGGAACTCGCCTGCGGAATCCCGACGAGGCTACGCACCGCCTCGATCACTGCCATCTGCATGCCGAAGCAGATGCCGAAATAGGGCACGTTGCGGCGACGGGCGAAGCCGGCGGCGGCGATCTTGCCTTCCGAGCCGCGCTCGCCGAAGCCGCCGGGCACGAGAATGCCGTTGACGCGCTCGAGCCACGGCGCCGGATCTTCCTTCTCGAAGATCTCCGACTCGATCCACTCGATCTTGACGCGCACGTTGTTGGCGATGCCGCCGTGGACGAGCGCCTCGATCAGCGACTTGTAGGCGTCCTTGAGCTCGGTGTACTTGCCGACGACGGCGATCGTGACCTCGCCTTCGGGATTGTTCACCCGGTCGGCGATGGTCGCCCACATGCTCACGTCCGGAGCCGGCGCCTCGATGCCGAACGCGGCCAGCACCTCGTCGTCCAGCCCCTCGCGGTGGTAGGCGATCGGAACGTCGTAGATCGAGGCCACGTCCTGGGCCGCGATCACGGCTTCCTGGCGCACGTTGCAGAACAGCGAGAGCTTGCGCCGCTCGGATTCCGGCAGCGGACGGTCGCAGCGCACCAGAAGGATGTCAGGCTGGATGCCGATGGAGCGCAGTTCCTTCACGGAGTGCTGCGTCGGCTTGGTCTTCATCTCGCCGGCGCTCGGGATGTATGGCATCAGCGTCAGGTGGATGAACACCGCGTGGCCCCGCGGCAGCTCGTTGCCGAGCTGGCGGATCGCCTCGAAGAAGGGCAGGCCCTCGATGTCGCCGACCGTGCCGCCGATCTCGACGAGCACGAAGTCCACATCGTCGTTGCCGGCCAGCACGAAAGCCTTGATGGCGTCGGTGACGTGGGGGATCACCTGCACGGTGCCGCCGAGATAATCGCCGCGGCGTTCCTTGGTGATGATGTCCTGGTAGATGCGCCCGGTGGTGATGTTGTCCCGCTTGGTGGCGGGGCGCCCGGTGAACCGCTCGTAATGGCCGAGGTCCAGATCCGTCTCGGCGCCGTCATCGGTGACGAAAACCTCACCGTGCTGGTATGGCGACATCGTGCCCGGATCGACGTTGAGGTAGGGGTCGAGCTTGCGAAGCCGCACGGTGAAACCGCGTGCCTGAAGCAACGCTCCGAGAGCGGCCGATGCGAGGCCCTTTCCCAGAGAAGAGACCACGCCGCCGGTTATGAAGACGTACCGCGCCATGGGAGTTCACCTTATCAACGGGTTGAGCGATTCGGCTACTGCATCGTGCCGCCGAGCGGGCGCCGGCACGATGCGATAACGCATTGTTCGAGCGCGGGATTTGCCGTGGCGACCGGCCGTCGCCACTGACTTCCCGAACCTCCGACGCCGCCAGAGAGCGACCGCGTCCTGTCATTCAACAAAACACGGCCCTTGCCCCTCCGCGGGCGGGGGGCTCGGGCCGGTCCATGCGGATCGGGCGGCGAAGCGCCGCCCGAAGAGCTTACTGCGAGTTCGGAACCTGCGGTCCCGACGGCGCCGGAGCGGGCGCCTGGTTGGTCGGCACGGAGGCCTCGGAACCCTGCTGTGCGGGAGCGGCGGGCGCGGCCGGGGTGTCCGACGCGGGCGCGTTGCCGCGCAGCGTGTCGAGGATGCCCTTGCCGTCGCCGCGGGTGTTGTTGGGAATGGCGGTGCCCGTGCCGCTGCCGCCGAGCTGCTGCAGGATCGAGCCGGAGCCGCTGTTCACATGGGCGAGCAGCGTCAGGCTCAGCGATGTGATGAAGAACAGGCCCGCCAGGATCGCCGTGGTGCGCGTCAGCACGTTCGCGGTGCCGCGGCTCGAGAAGAACCCACCGCCTCCGCCGATGCCGAGCGCGCCGCCTTCCGACCGCTGCAGCAGGACGACGGCGACGAGCGCGAGCACGATCATCAGGTGGACGACGATGAGGACGGTTATCATCGATTGTTTGCCGCAATTCCTTGCGCCGCAATTCGGACAGGGCGGCCACGACCTCACAGATAGGAAGCCGGAACCGGAATGGAAGCCGAACGCGACGCCATGGGATCATGAAAGTCGCGGCTTCCATACACGATTGCCGTGCGGCTTTCCACCCCGGTCGACGCGGAGGTGGATTGCGCCGGACGGAGCCCCGCCGGACGGCCGCGGAAGACCGGGTTCGCCTTGACAAAGTGGCGGCTGCGTGCGCTTTCCGGCGCCAATTCCCGCGCACGCGAGCGCGGGCATCAACGGTTGGCCTGCGTTTTCCGACCTGCTAAACCAGCGCGCCTCCCGCACACGCGGGAAATGCAATGGCCATGGCGGGTTTACCCGGCGCCACGATGCCGGCCGGTTTCGCGCCGGATCATTTCACGAGGATTCCTTATGCACGCTTATCGTAGCCACACCTGCGGAGAGCTGGTCGAGGGCGATGTCGGCAAGACCGTCCGCCTGTCCGGGTGGGTGCATCGCGTGCGAGATCATGGCGGTCTCCTGTTCATCGACCTGCGCGATCACTACGGCATCACCCAGGTGGTCTGCGACCCGGATTCGCCGGCCTTCAAGCTGGTCGAGACGGTGAGGGCGGAATGGGTGATCCGCGTCGACGGCGTCGTGAAGGCCCGCACGCCGGAGACCGTCAACGACCGTCTGCCGACCGGCCGCGTCGAGGTGTTCGTGCGCGAGGCCGAGGTGCTGTCCGCCGCCAAGGAACTGCCGCTGCCGGTGTTCGGAGAGCCGGACTATCCGGAAGACCTCCGGCTCAAGTACCGCTTCCTCGACCTGCGCCGCGACACGCTCCACCGCAACATCGTCAAGCGTTCGCAGATCATCTCCAGCCTGCGCCGCCGCATGGTGGACAAGGGCTTCACCGAGTTCCAGACGCCGATTCTCACGGCGTCGAGCCCGGAAGGCGCCCGCGACTTCCTGGTGCCGGCCCGCATGCATCCCGGCAAGTTCTACGCGCTGCCCCAGGCGCCGCAGCAGTTCAAGCAGCTCCTGATGATCGCGGGCTTCGACCGCTATTTCCAGATCGCGCCCTGCTTCCGCGACGAGGACGCCCGCGCCGACCGCTCGCCGGGCGAGTTCTACCAGCTCGATATCGAGATGAGCTTCGTCACGCAGGAAGACGTGTTCCAGACGGTGGAGCCGGTGCTGCGCGGCATCTTCGAGGAGTTCGGCGGCGGCCGCCGCGTCACGCAGGTGTTCCCGCGCATTCCCTATTCGGTGTCTATGCGCAAATACGGCAACGACAAGCCGGACCTGCGCAATCCGATCGAGATGGAAGCGGTGACCGAGCATTTCGCCGGCTCCGGCTTCAAGGTGTTCGCCAACATGATCGCCTCCGACCCGAAGGTCGAGGTGTGGGCCATTCCGGCGAAGACCGGCGGCAGCCGCGCGTTCTGCGACCGCATGAACGCGTGGGCGCAGGGCGAGGGCCAGCCCGGCCTCGGCTACATCTTCTGGCGCGAGGGCGAGGAGGGGGGCGCCGGCCCCATCGCCAAGAATATCGGACCGGAGCGCACCGAGGCGATCCGCACGCAGCTCGGGCTCGAGGCCGGCGACGCGGTGTTCTTCGTCTGCGGCCGGCCCGAGAAGTTCGTGGCCTTCGCCGGCCAGGCCCGCACCCGCGCCGGCCGCGATCTCGGCCTCGTCGACGAGAACCAGTTCGCGCTGTGCTGGATTGTCGATTTCCCGATGTTCGAGTGGAACGAGGACGAGAAGCGCGTCGACTTCTCCCACAACCCCTTCTCCATGCCCCAGGGCGGCCTCGAGGCGCTGGAGACGATGGACCCGCTGGAGATCAAGGCCTTCCAGTACGACATCGTCTGCAACGGCATCGAGCTGTCGTCGGGCGCCATCCGGAATCACAAGCCGGAGATCATGCGCAAGGCGTTCGCCATCGCCGGCTATCCGGAAGACGTCCTGGAAAGCCGCTTCGGCGGCATGCTCCGGGCGCTTGAATTCGGCGCGCCGCCCCACGGCGGTATCGCACCGGGCGTCGACCGCATCGTGATGCTGCTGGGCGACCAGGAGAATCTGCGCGAGGTCGTCGTCTTCCCGATGAACCAGCGCGCGGAAGATCTGCTGATGGGAGCGCCGTCGGAGGTCTCCAACAAGCAGCTGCGCGAGCTGCACATCCGTCTCAACCTGCCGAACTGAGCCGGGAAGCGACGGAAACAACAAAAAACCCCGGCGGGCAGCGTGCCCGCCGGGGTTTTTTCTTTGCCGACCGTTGCAGCCGGTGCCGCGGCACCGGCCGGCAGGGCGGTTACCGGTTCGCCGCGACCGAGGCCTTCAGCATCTGCGGCAGATGTTCCGGCCCGAACATGGCCGCACCGAAGATCTCCATCACCGACAGGCCCTGCTCGGGGCTCGCGGTGACGGTCAGGGTCTTCGGATCCTTCAGGAAGGTGGAGATCGCCGCGGCCGTCGTGTTCTGGAACTCGGGGTTCTTCAGCGGCATCAGCAACATCGGCATCGCCGCGGCGAGCTGCGAGGCATAGGCGTCGGGCGAAACGCCCGCATCCTTCGCCTGGACCTCGAGCAGGCGCTGCACCAGCGTCTGGTTCTTGAAGGTGATGGTCATGTTCTCCAGCGTCAGGCCCTGGATGACCGCGTCGCTCTTGTCGGACTGGGCCGGGTCGGAGAGGGCGGCGACCGCGTCCTTGCTGAGACCGCCGATCTCAGACGTCAGCGTCAGCGAGCCGATGCCGTCGGCGTCGATCTCGAACTGGTCGATTGTCGCGGACGACTTGTCGGGATGCCAGGCACCCTTGGCGGAAACCGACAGGTTCAGCGTGTTGTAGCCGAGCGCGAGCAGTTCCTTCTTGAAGTCCTGATCGGCGACCTGATTGACGTCGATGACGATGCCGCTCGCCGTGAACGCGCCCGAGTGGGGAATGCCGTCCACGATGTCGTCCGTCGAAGCCGTGATCGTCTTGACCGGCACGGCGAAGCCGTCCTTGTCGGTCGCGAGGACGTCGCTGATCGTCACCTGCTTGTAGAGCGCCTGCGCCTTGTTCAGGTCGTCGCCCGACTTCACCGAATCGGCGGAGGGGATCTCGATGTCCGAGGCCGCAAGGCTGCCGACGGTGAGCTTGCTCTCGTCGTCGACGAAGGACAGGCCGTCGGCGTTGAACACGCCCGCCTTGATGCGGCCGCCGTCGACGCCCGC
>JAEZMP010000599.1 GCA_023442215.1 Pseudomonadota bacterium | reverse complement strand
GCAGGCCGAACGCCTCGGCGACGCCGGCGAGCAGCTTGGCCTGCGTCGAGGTCTCGGCCAGCCGGCGGCCCAGCGCCTCGCGGGCGTTGGCCAGCGCGCGCGCCACGAGATCGCGCTTTTCCCCGCGGGCGGGGACGGAGACCTCGACCCTGCGACCGGAGCGGATGCTCAGCGCCTCGGCGAGCAGCGCCCGATCCTCGATCTCCTCGCTCAGCAGGACGAGGCGCGGCGGCTCCTCAGCGTCATAGAACTGGGCGACGAACGACCCCAGGACCTCACGCGGCTCCAGGCTGCGGTCCGCCTTGGGGAAGTAGGCCCGCGCGCCCCAGTTCTGATAGGCGCGGAAGAAGAAGGCTTCGACGCAGGTCTGGCCGCCCTCGGCGTGGATCGCGAAGACGTCGGCCTCCTCCACCGTGCGCGGATTGACGCCCTGATGGGACTGGATCGCCGCGAGCGCCGCCAGACGGTCGCGGTAGACGGCCGCGCGCTCGAAGTCGAGCGTCTCGGACGCCTGCTCCATGGCGTGGGCGAGCTCCTGCTTCACCTTGTCGGTCTTCCCGGTGAGGAAATCGCGCGCCTCCTGAACGAGCTCTGCATAGGCCTGCGGCGTGATTTCGCCGGTGCAGGGCGCCGAGCAGCGCTTGATCTGGAACAGCAGGCACGGCCTCGTCCGGCCCTCGAAATAGCTGTCCGAGCAGGAGCGCAGCAGGAAGGCGCGCTCGAGTGCGTTGATCGTCCGTCCGACCGCGCCGGCGGAGGCGAACGGGCCGAAATAGTCGCCCGGCGTGGAGCGCGCGCCGCGATGCTTCAGGATCTGCGGCGCCGGATGGTCGCGGCGGATCAGGATATAGGGGAACGACTTGTCGTCCCGCAGCAGCACGTTGAACCGCGGCCTGAGCCTCTTGATGAGGTTCGCTTCGAGAAGCAGCGCCTCGGTCTCGGTGCGCGTCGTCACGAACTCCATCGAGGCCGTCGCCTGGATCATCCGGGCGATGCGGTTCGACTGGCCGGCGATGCGGGTATAGGAGGTGACGCGCTTCTTCAGGCTGCGCGCCTTGCCGACATAGAGCACGTCGCCCTTGGCATCGATCATGCGGTAGACGCCGGGCTGGTTCGGCAGCCGGCGCACCGCATCCGCGATCACCGCGACGCCGCGCAGCGTCGCCGCCGGCGAGTCTTCTCCGGCGCCGGCCAAATCGGTGCCGGGCAACTCCGCGTCGGGCAATTCCACGCCGGTCACATCAGCGCCGGGCGTGTCCGCCGCGGGCGGAACGGGTTGATCGGGGTCGGTGTTCGTCGTCACGGTGCAGTGTGTCCGCTTCAATATCCGCTTGGCCGCAGGCCAGGAGTGGCCGCGGCCGTGTTCGGGGCGACCCGGCCGGGGCGGAACCGGATCGCCCGGTCCCCCGCGCCCCGTCCCGCCGCGCCGCATCGCGCTATTCGTTGACGTCCAGCACGTCGGGCGTCTGCCAGGCGAGGTGCTGGCCGCCGTCGAGGGCGATCATCTGCCCGGTGATCGACGGCGTCTCGGCCAGGAACCGCACGGTGCGGCCGAACTCGCCGAGTTCCGGGCCGGCGCCGAGCAGCAGGGCCTGCGACTGGCGGTGGAAGTCCGCCTCGCTCTGGCGCGAACTCGGCAGGGTCGGGCCGGGCCCGATGCCGACGACCCGCACCCGCGGCGCCAGCGCCTGTGCCATGGTCCGCGTCGCGGCCCACAACCCGGCCTTGGCGACCGAATAGGAGAAGTGCTGCGGCGTCGGCTTCCAGACGCGCTGGTCGATCATGTTGACGACGAGGCCATGCTCCGTCTCGCCGAGGCTGGCGGCGAACGCCTGCGCCACCAGGAGCGGCGTCGTCAGGTTGATCTTCAGATGGTGATCGAGCCCCGCCGCGTCCATGGTGGCGAAGCTGTCATCCTCGAACATCGCGGCATTGTTGACGAGGCAGCCGATCGGGCCGACCGCGGCGCGCGCCTCGGAGAGAAGCGCGGCGGCGCAGTCGGGGCCGACGAGATCCGTCGCGACGACCGCGGCCCGTCCGCCCCGGGCGATGATGGCGCCCGCGAGCGAGCGGGCTTCGTCCTGCGAGCAATAGGAGTGGATCGCGACCGCCCAGCCGTGCCCGGCGAGGTCCTCGACAATGGCCCGGCCGATGCGCCGCGCGCCTCCGGTCACGAGCGCGGTTCGGGTGATCGCTGTGCTGCCTCGCGTCATCGCGTGTGTCCCTGTCCGTTCAAAGGCTCATAACCCGAATCGGCGGCGGCATCGACCGCCTCTTATCGACCGCCTCTTGCGGAAAGCGGTGCCGGCGCGGCCCGCCGGCACGGCCGTGCGGCCGGTCTGGCGTTGCAGCCTGCGAAATGCGAAAAGGCGATCCGATTTCCGGGCGTCGCAGGCGGACATGCGTCCGCTCCGAAGGCCGCAGGCGCGGTCTACCGGGGGGCAGGCCGCGAACCACCGCTCCAGAAGAGGGCAGCGTCATGCAGACCAGCGTCATGCAGACCATCGTGTCCATGAAGTGGGGCACGCGCTACGGCGCCGACTATGTCAACCGCCTCTGGTCGATGATCAAGCGCAACACCACCCGGCCGACGCGGCTGATCTGCTACACGGACGATTCGTCCGGCGTCGACCCCGAAGTGGAATGCATGCCCCAGCTCGAGATCGAGCTGCCGGAGAACCTGCGCTGGCTGCCGTGGCGCAAGATCGCGCTGTGGGACCGCACCTTGCCGGGCCTGTCGCCGGGGGATCCGGCGCTGTTCGTCGATCTCGACATCGTCGTCACCGGCAATCTCGATTCCTTCTTTACCTTCGAGCCTGAGGCGAAGTTCTGCGTCATCCGCAACTGGACGCAGATGGAGAAGAACATCGGCAACACCACCTGCTTCCGCTTCCAGGTCGGCATGGCGCCGGAGATCATGGACGACATGGTGGCTGACCCGATCGGCATCTGGCAGCGTTATCGCAACGAGCAGCGCTACATCTCCGCCGTCACCCGCATCCCGATGACCTACTGGCCCGAGGCCTGGTGCGCCAGCTTCAAGCACGGGCTGCTGCCGCGCTGGCCGCTCAATTTCGTCAAGGTCGCGCCACTGCCGCCCGATACCCGCCTCGTCGCGTTCACCGGAAAGCCCGACCCGGACGAGGCCCGCGACGGCCGCTGGCCGGCGCCGTGGTACAAGAAGACCTACAAGCACGTCCGCCCGACGCCCTGGATCGCGGAGAACTGGCGATGAGCGTGGCGCAGGCACGCCCGGGCGGCCCGCGCCCCACGCTCGGCCTCGGCATCCTCAGCTGGCACGGCTACGATTCCCTCGCCGCCACCCTCGAAAGCTACCGCAAGGGCGACCTGTTCTCGTTCGCCGACGAGGTGCTGCTGTTCCTGCCGGAGATCACCGACCGTGGCCGCGAGATCGCCCGGTCCTTCGGCATCCCGTTCGACGGCTCGGCGGCCAATCTCGGCATTCTCGGCGGCTTCAAAGCGCTGGCAGGCGGATTGTCAGCAGACCGTATCATCTTGCTTGAAAACGATTATCGGCTGATCGAGGGGCGCGACGAGGTGGTGCGGCAGCTCGCCGCAGCCTCCGCCGACATGGACGAGGGCGTGGCCGATTTCGTCCGGCTCCGGCACCGGCTGAAGCCCGGCCTGCCGTGGCAGGGGCCGAAGGTTGCCCGTCTGTTCCCGCCGGACGATGCCGGTGCCGCGGTCCGGCTGCGTGCCGCGCTGATGCGCAGGCTGAGGCCCGGAAAGGCCTCGCGCCTGATCGGAACCACGCCCTATCTGTTCGACGATGCCGATCGAAGATGGCCGGAAGCCGTTTCGCGATCGCGAAACGGGACTTATCTCGTATCGGGCCGGAATTTGCCGTGGTCGAACTGCCCGACACTTGTGGGGCGTGATTTCTATTTGAATAAAATTGTAAGTGAAGCCGAGAAGCGAACAAAAGGACGCCTCGTTAACGGATTTCCAACCATAGAAACCGAATTGAATTGCCAGTGGTGGAGAGACATCGGGTACCGCATCGGAGTCGCCGCCAATGGACTCTTCAGTCAGATCAGATTGAACGATCGCGGTTACTGAGAATTAACCCTCGCCGAGTCATGTTGCATCATCGCAACAGCAATCGAGAACGAATGGAAGCTGTCCAGACGGCCGCAAATTTGCCTTCCAATCGCCTAGATTGACCACGCTATATGACGACCAAGACGCACCACCGGCTACGACCATCCGACCGACGTTGCGTTGCGAGATTAATCGGGCCCTGGGGGCTAAGTCCGGCCAGGGAAGACCCCAAGGGCTTGTGTAAGAGGAGTTAGAGATCATGAAGCGTCTTCTGCTGTCGTCCGTGGCTGCCTTCGGCCTCGCCACCACCGCCATGGCCGCCGACCTGCCCGAGCCGACCCCCCCGGTCGAGGTGGCCCCGGCCCCGGTCGCCCCGGTGTTCAACTGGACCGGCGCCTATCTCGGTGCCTCGCTCGGCGGTTCCTTCGGCAACGGCAAGGTGACCGGCGTCGACTTCGGCACCCCGTACTCGTCCAACCCGAGCACCTCGGGCGTGATCGGCGGCATCTTCGGTGGTTATAACTACCAGGTGACCCCGAACTTCGTGATCGGCGCCGAAGCCGACATCTCGGCCACCAGCGCCGAGGGCAAGTCCTCGATCTACGCCGCCGGCATGCCGTCGGCCCTGAACTACCGCTCGTCCTCGAGCTACCTCGGCACCGTGCGCGCCCGCGCCGGCGTGGCCTTCGACCGCTTCCTGGTCTACGGCACCGGCGGTCTGGCCTACGGCGACCAGGAAGTTCGCCTGCGCGACACCGTCAACGGCGGCACTGTGAAGTCCACCTCCAACCGCGTTGGCTGGACCCTGGGCGCCGGCGTCGAAGGCGGCATCACGCAGAACCTGCTGGCCCGCGTCGAGTACCTCTATGCCGACCTCGGCTCCGAGAGCTACGGCAACTCGTACGGCGCCATCGGCCTGAGCGCCAAGGCGAAGCTGAACACGAACATCGTTCGCGCCGGCATCGCCTACAAGTTCTGATCCGGCTTTCACCGGACGGAAGGAGAAAGGCCCGGCTTTGCCGGGCCTTTTTCTTTGGCGGCCGCATTGTTTCACGGTGTGGCCAAGCAAAAAGGCCGGATGCTTGCGCATCCGGCCTTTTGCATTTCATCGGTCATCGATCCGGCTGGAGCGCTTTCCGATCTGATGGAACCGTCAGATCGATCCGGCGGCCGGATCGCCGCGCCGTCAGCGCACCAGCGTGTTGCGGAACGACCAGGGGGCGGAGGTGTCGATGTCCTCCGGGAAGAAGCCCGGCCGCCGGTCGAGCGGGGTCCAGTCGGTGTAGACCCCGACCACCGGCCCGAGATAGGGGCTCTGCACCTCGAGGCAGCGGGCGTGGTCCATCTCGTCGGCCTCGACGATGCCCGCCTCGGGATTCTCGATCGCCCACACCATGCCCGCGAGCACGGCGGAGGTCACCTGTAGCCCGGTGGCGTTCTGATGGGGCGCAAGCCCGCGCGCTTCCTCGATGGTGAGCTGCGAGCCGAACCAGTAGGCGTTGCGGGCGTGGCCGTAGAGCAGCACGCCCAGCTCGTCGCGCCCGTCGACGATCTCGTCTTCCGACAGGATCTTCCAGCTCGACTGCATCCGCCCTTCCGCGCCGAACATCTCGTGCAGCGACAGCACGGCGTCGTTGGCCGGGTGGTAGGCGTAATGGCAGGTCGGGCGGTAGGTCACCGTGTCGCCGTCGCGGACGGTGTAGTAGTCCGCGATGGAGATCGCCTCGTTGTGGGTGACGAGGAAGCCGTAATGCGGCCCGGTCGAGGGCGTCCAGGTGCGCACGCGGGTGTTGGCGCCGGGCTGCAGCAGATAGATCGCCGCGCCGCAGCCGCCTTCATGGGTGCGGCCGGTCTCCGGCATCCAGGTCTCGGCCGTGCCCCAGCCGAGCTCGGCCGGCTGCAGGCCTTCCGAGACGAAGCCTTCCACCGACCAGGTGTTGACGAACACGTCGTCCGGCTTCGGATCGCGGGCGCGCTGGGTGTCGCGCTCGGCGATGTGGATGCCGTGGACGCCGAGATCGGCGGCGAGCTTCGCCCAGCCGGCGCGGTCCTTCGGCGCCTCACCGGCGTGCCCGGTGTCGGCGGCTAGGTTGACGAGCGCCTGCTTCACCAACCACGACACCATGCCGGGATTGGCACCGCAGCACGAAACAGCGGTCGGGCCGCCGGGATTGCGGGCGCGGGCGGCGAGCACGGCCTCGCGCAGCGCGTAGTTCGAGCGCTCGGCGGGGCCCTTGCTGTCGTCGAAATAGAAGCCGGTCCAGGGCTCGGCGACGGTGTCGACATAGAGCGCGCCGAGCTCGCGGCACAGCTCCATGATCGCCACCGACGACACGTCGACCGAGAGGTTGACGCAGAAGCCGCGGCCGGGGCCGGAAAGGAGCGGCGTCAGGATCTCGCGGTAGTTGGCGGGCGTCAGGGCGGCCTTCACGAAGCGGGCGCCGTAGGATTCGGCAAGCCCCTTGTGGGTGTCGACGGGATCGAGGACGACGTAACGGGAGCGGTCGAATTCGAAATGGCGGTCGATCAGCGGCAGCGTGCCCCGCCCGATCGATCCGAGACCGATCATCACGATGGGGCCATCGATGCGGGCATAAACGGGCCAGTCTGTCATTCTTCCACTCTCCTTTGCGTCCGGTATGGACCTGATTGCGCAATGGTTGTCGCGTCTCGCCGCGGCAAAAGCAATCCGGGGCGATCCGAATCGCCTCCGCGGAGCCGTCCCGCCCCATGCCGGCTGCCTGCCATCAGATCGCGAACCGGCAACGGGACGATGACGGACGGACATCGGCGCGCGAGCGCGCAGACCGGCCGGCGGCGCGATGGCGCGACGCGCCGGAAACCGGCGGCGGCCTAAGGCCGCCCGGTCCCGGCGTCGCCATCAACATCTTGCAGGGAAAGGGTTTTCAGGCGTCCCGCCGCCTGCCGCCCGGGGAGGGGCGCCGGATCGTCCTGCCTTCAGGCAGCGATCGGGGCGGGCAGCCGTGGCCGCGTCTGCCGCGACAGGGGGGGCACGCCGGCGGGCCGGCGCCGTCGCACCCCGGCAGACATTTTGTCGCCGGGGCGGCGAAAGGCGGCGTCAGGCGGCCACGGCGGCCGCCGGCAGGGCCGGCA
>JAEZMP010000594.1 GCA_023442215.1 Pseudomonadota bacterium | reverse complement strand
TCGGGGCGCTTTACGGGTTCCAGACCTTCAAGGCGACCATGATCAAGCAGGCGCTCGCGTCGCTGCGCGACCCGCCGCAGACCGTCGCCACGGCGGTCGCCGCGCTGACGCCGTGGCAGTCCAGCATCAAGGCGGTCGGCAGCGTCCGCGCCGAGGCCGGCGCCGATCTGGCGCTCGAAAGCTCGGGCACCGTCGCCGCGATCAATTTCAAGTCCGGCGACGAGGTCGGCGAGGGGCAGGTGCTGCTGAAGCTGCGCGACGACGAGGAGGTGGCCAGTCTCGCCGCCCTGAAGGCGACGGCCGACGTCAGCGCCATCATCCTCAACCGCGACCGGGAGCAGCTGAAGATCCACGCGGTGAGCCAGGCGACCATCGACAGCGACACCGCCAATCTCAAGAAGGCGCAGGCCGAGGTCGCCGAGCAGCAGGCGGTGGTCGACAAGAAGACGCTGAAGGCTCCCTTCTCCGGCCGGCTCGGCATCCGCTCCGTCGATCTCGGCCAATATGTGAGCGCGGGCACCACGGTGGTGACGCTGCAGTCGCTCAATCCGATCTTCGTCGACTTCTACCTGCCGCAGCAGGCCCTCGCCGAGGTGCGGACCGGGCAGACCGTGAAGGCCACGGTGGATACCTATCCCGGCCAGGCGTTCGAGGGCACGGTGACGGCCATCAGCCCCAAGGTCGACACCGCCTCGCGCAATGTGCAGCTGCGCGCGGAGTTCAAGAACGACGACCACCGCCTCACCCCCGGCATGTTCGCGACCGTCGAGATCTCGGTCGGCACGCCCGACGAATTCGTGACGCTGCCGCAGACCGCCGTGACCACGAACCCCTATGGCGACATCGTCTTCGTGGTCGACAAGAAGGAGGGCACGGCGACGGGTCTGACCGCGCGGCAGGTGTTCGTCACCACCGGCGCCACGCGGGGCGACCAGATCGCCGTCACCTCGGGCGTCAAGGCCGGCGACCAGATCGTGGTGGCCGGCCAGATGAAGCTGCACAACGGATCGCAGGTCAGCGTGAACAACGCCGTGCTGCCGACGGACGATCCCTCCCCCACCATCGTCGATCGCTGAGCGAGGCGCGCATGTCGTCCTTCACGGATATCTTCATCCGCCGGCCGGTGCTGGCGATCGTGGTCAGCCTGATGATCCTGGTGCTCGGCCTGCGCGCGATGGACTCCATGCCCATCCTGCAATATCCGCGCACGCAGAATGCCATCGTGACCGTCACCACCACCTATCCCGGCGCCGATCCGGACGTGGTGGCGGGCTTCATCACGACGCCGCTGGAGAATGCCATCGCCCAGGCGAACGGCATCGACTACATGACCTCCACCAGCACCACCGGCACCAGCACCATCACGGTCAATCTGCGGCTCAACTACGATACCGGCAAGGCCCTCACCGAGATCAACACCAAGGTCAATTCGGTGCTGAACCAGTTGCCCTCCGGCACGCAGCAGCCGGTACTGACGGTGAAGGTGGGGCAGACCATCGATTCGATGTATATCGGCTTCCGCAGCACGGCCATCGCCGCCAACCAGATCACCGATTACCTGATCCGCGTGGTGCAGCCGAAGCTGCAGGCGGTGCAGGGCGTGCAGACGGCGGAACTGCTCGGCAGCAAGACCTTCGCCATGCGCGCCTGGCTGGACCCGATCCGCCTCGCGGCCTATGGCGTGACCGCATCCGAGGTCTCCACCGCGCTCAGCAACAACGACTACATCGCCAGTCTCGGCAACACCAAGGGCCAGATGGTGCAGGTGAACCTCACCGCCTCCACCAGCCTGCACAATGTCGAGGAGTTCAAGAACCTCATCGTCAAGGAAGAGAACGGCGCCATCGTGCGCCTGAAGGACGTCGCCAACGTCACCCTCGGCGCCGACGACTACGATTCCGCCACGATGTTCAACGGCCGGGAGTCGGTCTATATCGGTATCCAGATCGCCCCGACCGCCAATCTGCTCGACGTCATCAAGGGCGTGAGGGCGGTGCTGCCGGAAATCGAGTCGCAGCTGCCGACCGGTCTCACCATGGGCGTCATCTACGATTCCTCGGAGTTCGTGAACTCCTCCATCGACGAGGTGATCCACACGCTGGTGGAGGCGCTGGCGATCGTCACCCTGGTGGTGTTCGCCTTCCTCGGCTCGTGGCGGTCGGTGCTCATTCCGGTCATCGCCATTCCGCTGTCGCTGATCGGCACCTTCCTGATGATGCTGGCGTTCGGCTTCAGCATCAATCTGCTCACGCTGCTCGCCCTGGTGCTGGCGATCGGCCTCGTGGTGGACGACGCCATCATCGTGGTGGAAAGCGTCAACCACCACATGGAAGAGGGCATGACCGCGCGCGAGGCCGCCTTCGCCTCGGCGCGGCAGCTCGCCAATCCCATCATCGCCATGACCGTGGTGCTGATCGCCGTCTATGTGCCGATCGGCTTCCAGGGCGGCCTCACAGGTGCGCTGTTCACCGAGTTCGCCTTCACGCTCGTCGGCGCGGTGACCATCTCCGCCGTGATCGCCCTCACCCTGACGCCGATGATGTCGGCCAACATGCTGAAGCCGGTGGACCACGCCGGCGGCGACCTCGAATCCCGCATGGTGCTGGCGGTGGACCGGGTGATGGGCGCCGTCACCGGCGCCTATTCCCGCTCGCTCAGGGGCGCGCTCAACTACACGCCCGTCACCGTGGTGTTCGCGGCGCTGGTGCTGTGCAGCGTCTACTGGTTCTACACCTCCGCCCAGAGCGAGCTCGCGCCCGAAGAGGATCAGGGCATCATCCTCGCTCAGAGCATTTCGGCCCCGAACGCAACGCTGCAGCAGAAGCTGCTCTACGACGCGCAGACCTACGACACCTTCAAGAAGCATCCGGAGACCGAGACGGTGTTCCAGGTGGAGAGCACCGGCACCAGCATCGCCGGCTGGGTGCTGAAGCCGTGGGACGAACGCAAGGCCACCACCAAGACCCTCCAGCCGATGATCCAGCAGGAGCTGAACCAGGTCGCCGGCCAGAAGATCGTCGCCTTCCAGCAATCGCCGCTGCCGGGCTCGAACGGCCTGCCGATGCAGATCGTGATCGGCACCTCCGACGGGTTCGACAAGCTCGACGCGGTGGCGACCAAGTTCATGCAGGAGGCGCTGAACACCGGCCTGTTCATCTTCCTCAACAACGACCTGAAGATCGATCAGCCGCAGGCCTCCATCGTCATCGACCGTGAGAAGACCTCGCTCCTCGGCCTTTCCATGAGCGACGTGGGCGGCGCGCTGTCCTCCATGCTCGGCGGCGGCTACGTGAACTATTTCAGCCTGGATGGGCGGTCCTACAAGGTCATCCCGCAGGCGAAGCAGGAGGCGCGGCTCAATACCGATCAGGTCCTGAACTATTACATGCGCCTGAAGGACGGGACCATGATCCCCCTGTCCACGGTGGCGCGCATCGAGACCAAGACCGTCCCGGAATCCCTCAACCACTTCCAGCAGGTGAACGCCGCGACCATCGCCGGTGTCGTCGCCCCCGGCGTCACCACGGGGGATGCCATCGCCGCGCTGCAGGATCTGGCCCGCCGCACCCTGCCGGTCGGCTACACCCTCGATTTCGGCGGCGCCTCGCGGCAATACGTGCAGGAAAGCGGCGGCTTCGTCACCACCTTCGCCTTCGCGGTGATCGTGATCTTCCTGTCGCTCGCCGCCCTGTTCAACAGCTTCCGCGATCCGGTGGTGATCCTGCTCTCGGTGCCGATGTCGCTGGCCGGCGCGCTTCTGTTCATCATGCTCGGCGTCGGCGGTGCCAGCATCAACATCTACACCCAGGTGGGGCTGACCACGCTGATGGGGCTCATCAGCAAGCACGGCATCCTGATGCTGGAGGTCGCCAACGAGCTGCAGCTCGCCGGCAAGTCCAAGCGGGAGGCTATCATCGAGGCTGCGACGCTGCGGCTGCGTCCGATCCTGATGACGACGGCGGCCATGGTGCTCGGCGTCGTGCCGCTGATCGTCGCCACCGGCGCCGGCGCGGCCTCGCGCTACAATCTGGGCCTCGTTATCGCCACCGGCCTCGCCATCGGCACCCTGTTCACGCTCTACGTGGTGCCGACGGCGTATGTGCTGATGGGCCAGACGCACCGCCGCGAGGCCGCGGAAGGCGAGCCGGTCCCGGCTCCGGCCCCGGCCGAATAGGCGCCTGAAAGTCCATCCGCCCCTCGGATGCTCCCCCCTCGGATGGCCGGCCCGGCGATGCCCGGGCCGGCCATTCGCGTCTCTAGAAGGGCACGCGCGTTCCTACCGGGGCATATCGGCGGCATACGATGGTTCAGCCCATCGAACGGTCCGTAGAATGGTCGCGCCGGCGGCCCCATGGAACTCTTCCCGCCTCGGCCGCGCCCATCACGGAGCGCGGCGACTGCCGGGAGATCGGGCCATGCTCGCTTACGCATATGTCGCGCTCGGGGGCGCCATCGGCTCCGCGCTGCGCTTCGGCATCAACCGCTGGCTCAGCCTGCTTCTGGGCGATGCGCTGCCGTGGGGAACCATCCTCATCAACATGGGCGGCTCGTTCGTCATCGGCCTGTTCGCGGCCCTGTTCGAGAGCGCGGCGGGCGCGTCGACCCCGCTCGAAATCCGCCAGTTCGTGCTGGTCGGCGTGTGCGGCGGCTTCACGACGTTCTCGTCCTTCAGCCTTCAGACCCTCACCCTGCTCCATTCGGGAGAACCCGTTCGCGCCGTCCTCAACATTGCCTTATCGTTGGCTTTGTGTCTGGTCGCAGTCGCTCTGGGCTATCTGCTGCCCGGCGCACTTGCCACATGAGAGCACTTGCCACATGAACGCACTTGCCACCATGACCGGGAGCGCGGGAGCATGAGAATATTGGCGGTACTGACGGGCGCGGCCAGCGTGCCGGCGGCACTCGATGCCGCCGAACTGGCGGCGTCCGCGCTCGCAGGCGCCTCGATCGAGGCGCTGGAGGTCGTCGTCGACCCCGAGCACATGGTGGCCGCCAGCGAGGAGGTCAGCATCCAGCGGCTGCGGGAGATGAGGGAGGGACCGCCCGAGGAACGCGCCCGCGTGGTGCGCGCGGCGTTCGACGACTGGATGGCACGACGGGACCCGAAGGCGGCACCGGTCGTCTGGCGCTCGGTCACCGGCGCGGAAACCGAGAGCGTGATCGGCGAGGCCGCGCCGGACGTGGCGCTGCTCACCCTGCCGCACGACGGCAACATGGATGCCTCCGACGCGCTTCACGCCGCGATCTTCTCCACGGGCAGGCCCCTGC
>JAEZMP010000520.1 GCA_023442215.1 Pseudomonadota bacterium | reverse complement strand
GGCCCGCCCGGGAAGGAGCGGGCCGCGAAGGGGCGGGCCGCTGGGACGATGGCGATTGGGAGCCCGAGATGTGAGGCGGCGGCGATGCCGCGCCGGGGCCGTTTCTGGAAGAAGTTGGAATTGAGTCGCGTTGCGTTTGCCGCCGGTGTCCGGTGTACGGTGCCGTCGGCGTTCCGAACACGGTCGTGGGATTCGGCGGCCCGCTTCGCGCCGCACGAGGGATAACCGACAGATGTCGATCACAGCTCTCGACGGGGTTGTCCTCGTCGTCACTCTCCTGTCCGCGGTGCTGGCCATGGTGCGCGGCTTCGTCCGCGAGGTGCTATCCATCGCGTCCTGGGTTGCGGCAGCCGTCGCAGCATATGCGTTCTACGACAAGCTGCTTCCCTTCACCCAGCAATACGTCAAGAATCCCCACCTCGCGCTGGCGCTCACCATCGCGGCGATCTTCCTCGTGGCACTGATCATCGTCAGCGTGATCACCATGAAGATCTCCGATTTCGTCATCGACAGCCGCGTCGGCTTCGTCGACCGGGCGCTCGGCTTCGTGTTCGGCGCGGCCCGCGGCATCCTGCTGCTCGTGGTGGCGATGCTGTTCTTCAACTGGCTGGTTCCGCCGGCGAAGCAGCCGAGCTGGGTGGCAGACGCCCGGTCGCGGCCGATGCTGGACGATCTCGGCCAGCGGCTGATGGCGCTGCTGCCGTCGAACCCCGATGCGATGCTGCGCGAGCGCCTCGGCACCCTCGGCGGCGTGCTGCCGCCGGCCGAGACGCCGGCCCCGGGCGGCGACACCCAGAGCGGCACCGGCGAAGGCAACGGCGCGACGCGCGGCACCGCCTCGCCCGACGATCCGGCCTACGGCAACAACTCGCGCCAGAGCCTGGACCAGCTGATCCAGTCGACCGACGGCAACCAGCAGCCCGCTCCGGCTGCCCCGCCCGCGGCGGCGCCCGCCGCGCCGGCGCAGTAACGGCGACGGCCCTCCGGCTTCCCACGGGTCAGGCGGAGGGTGGACGATGCGGGACGCCCGCGCTCCGGCGCGGACGCCCATGCGGAACGAGCGGATCCGCTTTGCCGCCAAAGGGGTTGTTGGCGACCTTGGAGACGGTTAAAGGTGCGCGCGCAGGCAGGCTTCGTGTTGGTTTGCCGCGCGGGCGTCCTATATTGGGATCGTCGCGCCTTCCGTCGAACCCGCCACGGCGAGGGCCGCCTCGACGGGCGCGACATTGAAGCGGCTACATCGATGATCGGGGCGAAGGCTGGAGCGCTGTCGCCTCATCCGTGATCGGCGATGCGCTCCGACAGTCCGGCTTTCTGCGTGACCTCGGCGCATTCCGTGCTCCGGGGTCTTGTTCTTGGAAGCCGGTTCGAGGAAGCGGTTCCGGCCGGGCGAAGGGTTTCGCACCGGGCCGGCCACCCGAGCGGTTGAGAGGGATGGCGATGGACGTTCACGACCAGTACGGCGCCGGGTTCGGCGAGGAAGCGGCCGGTCCCTTCGACGGCGATCACCTGCATGAGGAGTGCGGCGTCTTCGGCGTCTTCGGCCACCCCGAGGCGGCGGCGCTGACGGCACTCGGCCTTCATGCCCTCCAGCATCGCGGGCAGGAAGCGGCGGGTATCGTCTCCCTCGACGGCGAGGCGTTCTGCCTCGAACGGCACATTGGCCTCGTCGGCGATACCTTCACCAAGCCCGCCGTGATGGACCGGCTCAAGGGCAACAAGGCCATCGGCCATACCCGCTATTCCACCACCGGCGCGCCGGTGCTTCAGAACGTCCAGCCGATGTTTGCGGAGTTCGCCGGCGGCGGTTTCGCGGTCGCCCACAACGGCAATCTCACCAATGCCCGCGTGCTGAAACGCACGCTGCAGGGCCGCGGCTCGATCTTCCAGTCGACCTCCGACACCGAAACCATCATCCATCTGATCGCCACCTCGAACCGCGGCCCGCTGATCGACCGTCTCGTCGATGCGCTGCGCCAGATCGAGGGCGCCTATGCCATCGTCGCGCTCTCCGAGGGCGGCATGATCGGCTGCCGCGATCCGCTCGGCGTGCGCCCGCTCGTGCTCGGCGAACTCGACGGCGCCCCGGTGCTCGCCTCGGAGACCTGCGCGCTCGACATCATCGGCGCCCATTTCGTCCGCGACATCGAGCCGGGCGAACTCGTCGTCATCACCGAGCGCGGCATCGAGAGCCTGCGGCCGTTCCAGCCCGTGCGCCCGCGCTTCTGCATCTTCGAATATGTCTACTTCGCCCGGCCGGATTCGGTGGTCGAAGGCCGCAACATCTACAATGTCCGCAAGAACATCGGCGCGGAACTCGCCCTCGAATCCCCAGCCCCTGCCGATCTCGTGGTGCCGGTGCCGGATTCCGGCACGCCCGCCGCCATCGGCTACGCCCAGGCCGCAAACCTTCCGTTCGAACTCGGCATCATCCGCAACCACTATGTCGGCCGCACCTTCATCCAGCCGACGGATTCGATCCGCCGCATGGGCGTGAAGCTGAAGCACAACGCCAACCGCGCCATGCTCGAAGGCAAGCGCGTGGTGCTGATCGACGATTCCATCGTGCGCGGAACGACATCCCTCAAGATCGTCGAAATGGTCCGCGACGCCGGCGCCACCGAAGTGCACATGCGCATCGCCAGCCCGCCGACGAAGGATTCCTGCTTCTACGGCGTCGATACCCCGGAAAAGTCCAAGCTGATCGCCTCGCGCATGTCGGTGGAGGAAATCGCGGCCTTCATCAAGGTCGACAGCCTCGCCTTCCTCAGCATCAACGGGCTCTATCGCGCGGTCGGCGAGGCGAGGCGCCAGAACGCCGAGCCGCAATTCTGCGATGCCTGCTTCACCGGCGAGTATCCGACCCGGCTGACCGACCACCAGGAAGAGGCCCCGCGCCGCTCGCCGCGCCTCGCCGCCGTCGGCTGATCGCAGCGCGCCGATCTTCGCTCGCCCCGACGGACCGACCGGCGAACGATGAACCGGTCTTGTGAAGCCATGCCCATGGAGGCTGGCCTGCCGCGCGTGGATGCGTCAGACTGTTTTCCGATCAAGACCAAGAAGACGTTCGGGGGAACACCATGAGCGAAGGCGCCGTCGCGGACGACACCGCCGGGAAAACTGACGCCGGCAGGACGGGCGCCCATAAGCCGTTCGCCGGCAAGATTGCCCTCGTCACCGGCGCCTCGCGCGGCATCGGCCGGGCGCTGGCGCTCGGCCTCGGCGCCGGCGGCGCGCATGTCGTGGCACTGGCCCGGACCGTGGGTGCCCTCGAGGAACTCGACGACGAGATCCGCGCCGCCGGTGGCGAACCGATCACGCTGGTCGCGGCGGACCTCAAGGACCTGCCCGCGCTCGACCGTCTCGGTGCCGCGCTGCATTCCCGCTGGGGCCGGCTCGACGTACTGGTCGGCAATGCCGGCATTCTCGGCCCCCTGACGCCGGTGAGCCATCTGGAGCCCAAGGCGCTCGAGGACGTGCTGACCATCAACGTCACGGCGAACGCCCGGCTGATCCGCTCGCTCGATCCGCTGCTGCGGCAGTCGGAGCATGGCCGCGCGATCTTCCTGTCGTCGAGCGCGGCGTGGCGGGGCCGGCCGTTCTGGGGCGCCTATGCGGCCTCGAAGGCCGCCCTCGACGCGCTGGTGCGGGCCTACGCGGCGGAGACCGAGAAGACGCCGCTGCGGGTGAACCTCGTCAATCCCGGCGCCACGCGGACGCGGATGCGCAAGCAGGCGATGCCGGGGGAAGATCCCGAGCTGCTTCCACCGCCGGCCGATCTGGTGCCGCCGCTGCTGGAGCTGCTGAAGCCCTCCTTCACCGAGACCGGCCGCGTCTACGACTTCCCGACCCGCACCCTGATGGGCTTCCGTCCTCCGGCGCCGCTCGATCCGGCCTGAGGCGGCGTCGCGCACCAGCCCATCCGCCCTTCGGCCTGCCGTTGCCGCCGCAGCGCCGGCGGCAGAGCGCTTTCTGTCGGACGGAAAGATCCGATCACAGGACATCGCTCCGGATTCACGGATTTGAGCCTGTCCTTGCCGTTCAGGTCGTTTCGGTCTGAACCGGATCTGTTCTAATCTCGCGGCATGTTGCGCCGCCGCGGCGCAGGCCCGAGCGAGAGTGCCCATCCGATGCCGAAGCTTACCCGTCGCGAAACCCTTGGCGTCGGTCTGGGGGCCGGGCTGTCGCTCGGCTTCATGCCAGGTCTGGTGCGCGCCGCCGATGCCGGGCCGGCGCCGGGCACCACGTTCACCCTGCTGCACGTCAACGACATCTACCGCATGTCGGACGTGAAGGGCTGGGGCGGCTTTCCCAAGCTGGCGGCCGTGGTGAAAGCCGAGCGGGCGCGCGGCACGCCGATGATGTTCACCCATGGCGGCGACACGTTCTCGCCCTCGCTGATGTCGAGCTTCGACAAGGGCGAGCACATCGTCACCCTCACCAACATGGTCAAGCCGGACTTCTTCGTGCCCGGCAACCACGAGTTCGATTTCGGCGAGGCCGTGTTCTTCACGCGCCTCGCCGCCTGCAACTTTCCCGTCTATGCCGCCAACATGCGGCAGGCGGACGGCACCGCGGTACCGGGCATCCGGGACAATGAGATCGTGGAGCTCGGCGGCGTCCGGCTCGGCTTCGTCGGGCTCGCGCTCGACACCACGCCGGACGTCTCGCAGCCCGGCAGCCTGAAGTTCCTGCCGAGCCTCGACGTGCTGCGCGAGCAGGCCGCGGCGCTGCGCAAGCAGGGGGCAGACATGGTCGTCTGCGTCGCCCACGCCCAGCGCTCTCTCGACGACGAGATCATCCGCGAGCGCATCGTCGACGTGCTGCTGACCGGCCACATCCACGACCTCGCGATCCGCTGGGACGGCGCGGCGCTGCACGTGGAATCGAACGAGGACGGGAACTACGTCACGGCCATCGACTTCATCGTCAAGGTACGGGAGCAGGGTGGCCGGCGGCAGGTCACGTGGACGCCGAGCTTCCGCATCTACGACACGATCGACGTCGTGCCGGACCCGGAGGTGACCGCGGTCGTGGCCGGGTTCGAGAAGCAGCTTTCCAAGGCGCTCGATGTCGATCTCGGCCCGACGAAGGTTGAACTGGACAGCCGCACCATCATCGTGCGCACCGGCGAGGCACTGATCGGCGATGTGATCGCCGATGCCCTGGCCGGTTCCACCCACGCCGACGTCGCCATCATCAACGGCGGCTCGATCCGCGGCGATACCCGCTATCCGGCGGGCACCATGCTGACGCGCCGCGACATCCTCACGGAGCTGCCGTTCGGCAACACCACCGTTCTCGTCAGGATCAGCGGCGCGACCCTCAAGGCCGCGCTGGAGAACGGCTTCTCCCGGCTGAACGATGCCGGCGGCCGGTTCCCGCAGGTATCCGGCATCGAGGTCGAGGTCGACGCCAGCGCGCCGGTCGGCTCGCGCGTGGTCTCCCTCAAGCGCAACGGCGTGGCGGTCGATCCTCAGGCAACCCTTGCCGTCGCCGCCAACAATTTCATGCTCGCCGGCGGCGATTCCTACGAGATGCTCCAGAACGGCACGGTGCTGATCGGCGCGACGGACGGGCTGCTGCTGGCGAACGTGGTGATGGATTATATCGCCGCGGCCGGGGGCGTCACCGAGCCCGCCGACGGCGGCAAGCGGATCGTCTTCACCTGAACGGCGGTCGGAGAAAGCGGGGCTGGGACATGACGACGACCACGGCAAAGGGGCCGATCTTCACCATCGGATACGAGCAGGTGACGCAACCGGCCGTGATCGACGCGCTGGCGGAGGCGGGCGTCGCGCTTCTCGTCGATATCCGCGCCGTCGCGGCCTCGCGCCGACCGGGCTTTTCCAAGCGCCAGTTGGCGGCCGGCGTCGCCGAGCGGGGGATCGATTATCTGCACCTGCGCAAGCTCGGCACACCGGCCGACGGCCGCCTTGCCGCGCGCACCGGCCGCTGGAACGACCTGAAGACCATCTACGACGCCCATCTGGAGACGCCCGAAGCGGTTGCCGAACGCGCCGTCCTGACCGACATCGTCCGGTCCGGCCGCCCGATCTGCCTTCTGTGCTTCGAGCGCCATCCGGAGCACTGCCACCGCAACATCCTGGCCGGCCTCGTCTGCGACGATCTCGGCGTCGGGGTCGAGCACCTGTTCGCGAGCCCGATCTAAGGTAGCCGGCGAGGCGAGGGGCGTATGGCGGGGCGGCAGCCCTGCCATGCCATCGCCTCCATTGCCGGCTCGCGCCGGAATGCCTAGATTGTGGGCGCGAGGACGACCTCGTGCCGAACCGGCTTGTGACCCGGTGGAGACGACTCCGCCCGAATGCGGAGTCCCGCCATGGCGTGGCTTTATCTCATCGTCGCCGGCGTGTTCGAAACCGGCTGGGCGATCGGCCTCAAGTACAGCGAAGGTTTCACGCGGCCGCTGCCGTCGGTCCTCACCATCGCGAGCATGGCGCTCAGCGTGTGGTTGCTGGCCCTTGCCCTCAAGACGCTGCCGATCGGCACGGGCTATGCCATCTGGACCGGCATCGGCACGGTCGGCACGGTCATCCTGGGCATCGTGTTTCTCGGCGAGGCCGCGACGGTCGCGCGCATCGTCTGCATCCTGATGATCGTCGCCGGCATCATCGGCCTCAAGTTCGCGGCCTGATCCAACGCGCTCCTGATCCGACGCGCTGCAGAACGAAGGCGGGCGGCCGCGATGACCGCCCGCCCGTCTGTTTATCCGTTCATTTCACGATATTGCGGATCCCGCCGAGGCGGATCAGCATCGTCTCGCCGGACGACCCGTCGACGCCGTCATTGTCGGTGATGACGAAGGCATCGCCCTTGCTGTCGACCGCGAAGCTCTCGACCTTCTCCAGCACGTAGCCGTGGGTGGCCTTGAGGTCCGGCAGCAGGTCGTGCACCAGCGTCTTGCGGACCGTCGGCATGTTGGCGCTGTCGAGCGGCACCGGCTTCAGTTCGAACGACGGCACGAACATCAGCACCTTCACGGCCGCCTGGCTGCCGACGCCGTTGTCGCGTTCCAGCACGATGACGCCCTTGTCGCCGATGGCGGTGATTTCCGACAGGCCGACCCAGCCGCGCTCGCTCCGTTCCAGCGGATAGCGCACCGCGCCCCAGGTGTGCTTCACCGGGTTGTAGGCGAGCAGCTTGGTGGTGTTCTTGGGATCGTTCTTCCAGGGCAGCTGCTGGGCGAGCCAGACGAGCTCGTCGTCGCCCTTGCCGGTCACGGTCACGCCCTCGAAGCCGAAGCGGGTCGCCTGGCGCGCGACATCCTCCGGCAGGGCGATTTCCTCACGGATGCCGCCCTTTTCGTCGACCGCGATCAGCAGGTTCTGCGTCGGCGTCTTCTTGTGTTCGGGGTTGCCCTCCGAAGCGAGCCAGAAGCCGCCCTGGGGGCGAATGGCGACACCTTCGAGATCGAGATGCTCGGCGGGCTTGCCGTCGCGCGTCACGGTGATGGCGCTCACGATCTCCGCCGGCTTCTTGGTGGTGTCGATCGTCAGGATGCGCGCCTGGGCATAGGCGCTGTCCGTCACCGCGTAGAGCCGGCCGGGAATGGTCGGATCGGCGGCCGCGCCGGAAATCGCGCCCCATGGGATCGGATTGCCGTCCGGTCCATTGACGGAGGCGATCGTCGGATAGGCGGCCGGCTCGCCGGAGCGCTGGTAGATGGTGACGACGGATCCCATTCCGCCCTCCTCGCGCCTGTCGGCCTCGCTGGCCGTCACGAACAGGCCTCGTGACGGGATGGCGAGCAGGCCCTCGGGCGCCGCGCCGCCGGCCAGCGCCTGCAGGAAGACCGGCGCCTTGCCGTCTCCCAGGTCCTCGTAAACACCGATCAGGGAGGCGCGTTCCGTACCGATGAAGATCAGCTTCTGGCCATCGTACGTCGCGGCCTCGACACCTTCGGGTTCGACACCCTTTGCCTTGGAGCGCTTCTCCGGATAGTGCCCGAGGCGCATCGCCAGATGCTCGAGCGTCTCGCCGCTGTCGTATTCGACGGTGCCGTCTCGCTTGAACACCGTGAAGCCGCGGCTGCCGCCCTTCCAGTCGCCCTCGTTGGCGGTGACGAAGCGGTCGTTGTCGAGCCACTGCACGGCATCGGGCTCGCGGGCGACCGCCTTGACGCTCTCCACGGGCGCGATGATGCCATCGCTCTTGGTGTCGACATTCTTCAGGTCGACATTGCCCGCCGGAAAGTCCGCGATCACCTTGCCGGTGGCGAGGTCGACGATGGCGATGTGATTGTTTTCCTGAAGCGTGACAACGGCTTCGTTGCGGTTGTTGATGTCGACGAACTCCGGTTCCGGATCCTCCGGCGCGATCGCGGCGAGGCCGGTCAGCTCGACGACCTTCTTCGAGGCGCAATCGGGCGTTCCGTCCGGACCCATCGAGAAGATCGTGAGATTGCCGCCGGGAAGCTGCGGCAGCTTGCCGTCGTTCACCTCTTCGTCGCGCTCGTTCTCGATCGCGATGGCGAGGAACCGGCCATCGTCGCTGAGAGCGAGCGAGTCGGGCTGCCCGCCGAGATCGCATGTCGCCGTCACGGCCCTGGTGGCGAGGTCGACGACCGAAAGATGGCCGGAAGGCTGCGTCTTGGTCTTGGAGGTGACGACGCCGACCAGCGCCTTGCCGCGGCCGACTACGGTCGAGGTCGGCTCGCCGCCCAGCGCCACCACGCCGGCGGCCTTCGGCGCCCCCGGATTCGAGATGTCGACGAGGCCGATGCGCTCCCCGGGGCTGTCGGTATAGACCAGCATCCCGCCGTCTTCCGTCGCCTTGATGATCTCCGCCACGGTCGCCTTCGAGCGGTCGGCATCCTTGGGCAGATTATCGACGACGTCGAAAGTCGCGATGCGGTTGAACGCCGGCTTCGCTGCCGCCGGCAGCGCCGTCGTTGCCAGCAACGCCCCGGCAAGGAGAGCGATACGCGAACCCCGTCCCATCGATGGCTCCT
This sequence comes from Pseudomonadota bacterium, assembly GCA_023442215.1. Classification (GTDB taxonomy): domain Bacteria; phylum Pseudomonadota; class Alphaproteobacteria; order Rhizobiales; family Segnochrobactraceae; genus Pseudoxanthobacter. Next base: position 2,823 of record JAEZMP010000520.1, on the reverse strand, counting down.
GAATGTCTGCGATTGTGAGCTCGACGCGGCAGTTTAGGCCATTCGATGACCGCGCAATGACAAACCGATCTCGGCATTTGTCCGGAAGGAAGGCTGTGGCCGGCGGGGGCATCGTCACGCCGCGGTGGAAATCCGCCAACGCCCGGCAGCCTGCGGCCGCGAACGTTGGGCGGACGCACGCGGCGGAGCGGCCGCTGCACGGCGTGCTCGCGAGAACGTGAACAGAATACGGGCGGCAATCGGGATCGATGGAGGATGCGGTAGGGCGGGGCAGAGGCTGCGGGAAGGTCGATCCCTTGATCGACCTTCCCGCGCGACGTTCCCCTGGTTTTTGGTCGGCGTCGCTATTCGCGGTCGGTCCGGCTTGGGAGGCGGCGGACCCGATGCGAAAGGAAATGCAAGGCACGGGCCAACTCCCGCACGTCGGTCATCGCCGCGGCGATGCTGGCGGCGCATCGCCGACCGGAGGCCACCGCATCCTCACATGACGCGGAGTTGCCGATTTTTTAGGCAACCAGTGACGCGCGTTGCATCGCCCATGGAAGCGCTCTGGCGGGGCTTTCCGAGCAGCAGAACGCTGGGAGACCGGCCAGACGAATGGCGTTAGCACTCGCGGTAAGAGGCTGCTAACAAAAGGAATTTTTCGCCGGACGGTCGTTTGTCGGCTTGTCATCCGGAGGAAGTGTGCAATCCTTTCCCCTCCTGCGAGGGAGAGGTGCTTCATGATCGATTCCGACTTCGAGCGTCAGCTTTCCGGGTACGGCCTCACCACGGCCCGCATTCTTTATCGCCTGCCGGATCACCCCACGATCCTCCAGACCTATGTCTGGCAGGAATACGACATCGCCCCGTCGTTCCCGGTGCTCAACCGCTTCATCGAATTCTGGAAGCGGGAAATCGAAGGCCCGCTGCATTCGGTGGAGGTGGCCTACCGCGAACTGGTCGGCGCCAGCGAATGGCGTCGCGTCGACGGCATGATGCAGCTGCACTGACGCTCTGGCCCCGGAGACGCTCAGGTCCCGGACCGCGCCTCGCGGGAGCGATCCCGCGGGGAGCTTTCTGGCCGCGCCGCCGGTGTCAGCGTGCAGGGCGCCGACAATCGTCGCGCGCGGCGGCGCATCGCGGCCGTTCGTCGCCGTTCTCCGCCTCGGATGCCACGCAAGCGTGCGACCGCGGCACGGAGCGTCCGGACTGCTGTGGCCCGCCTCCCGCCGCCGGTCGGGGAGGGCTGCCGGATCCTCTGTCGCATTTTAGCAACAATGTTGTCATCCTGTAACAGGAACGACTCACCCGGCGCGCCGGGTTAGCCCTCGATCCGAACGGTATGATGACGGCTTCCGAGACCTCCTACGATCGTGCTGCCGAAACCGGCATGCCTCCGCCCGTTCCGGCCTGGCGGGAAGGTGCACCCGTCGCGCGGGCGATCGGGCTCGTGTTCGTGGTGCTGGCCATCCTGTCGGCGAGCATCACCTTCCTTGTGCTCACCGGCATCACGCCGATCACGCCGACGCAGAACGTCATCACGGTCGCGCTCCTGACGAACGGCGTGATCGTCACGGTCCTGATCGGCTCGATCTTCATCGAGATCCGCAAGATCTGGATCGCGCGGCGCAAGGGCAGGGCAGGCGCTCGCCTCCATGTCCGCGTGGTGGCGATGTTCTCGTTCGTCGCCACGCTGCCGGCGATCCTGGTCGCGATCCTCGCCACCATCACGCTCGACCGCGGCCTCGACCGCTGGTTCGAGGACCGCACCCGCACCATCGTCGACAACGCGGTCGCCGTCGCCAACGCCTATGTCCAGGAGCACGCCAACGTGCTCCGTGGCGATCTCATCGCCATGGCAACGGACGTCGACCGCGCCAAGGCGATCTACGATTACGACCCGGCCCGCTTCGACATCTTCATGGAGACGCAGGTTCAGCTGCGCCAGCTTCCGGCCGCCTACCTGCTTCACCGCGACGGAACGGTGGTGACGCGCACGCTTTACGACCTGAAGGAGAAGTTCGCGCTGCCACCCATCGGCGCCTTCTCCAAGGCGGATGCCGGCGAGCCGGTGCTGATCGCGCCCGGCGACACCAATCAGGTCGGCGGCGTGATGAAGCTCAAGGCCTACGACGACATGTATCTCTACGTCACCCGGACGATGGATCCCCGGGTGACCGACTATCTCCGGCTCGCCCGCGAGAGTGCGCTCGAATATCACGACCTCGCCGAGAGCCGGCGCAGCGTCCAGATCGCGTTCGCGCTCGTCTATATCGGCATCACGCTGGTGTTCCTCGTGGCGGCGACGTGGCTCGGCTTCGCGTTCTCCAACCGGCTTGTGTCGCCGATCCGGCGCCTGATCAACGCGGCCGACCAGGTGGCGCGCGGCAACCTGAACTCCCAGGTGCGCGTCGATCCCCACGACGGCGACTTCGCCCACCTCGGCCAGACCTTCAACACCATGACGACCCAGTTGCGCTCCCAGCGCGACGACCTGCTTGCCGCCAACGACCAGATCGACCGCCGCCGCCGCTTCACCGAAGCCGTGCTGTCCGGCGTCACTGCCGGCGTGCTCGGCGTCGACGAGGCCGGGCGCATCTCGCTCGCCAACCGCTCCGCCGAAATGCTGCTCGGCCTCTCTGCGGACGATATCGGCAATCGCCCCGCCGAGGAGGTGGTGCCGGAGCTCGGCCCCATCCTCGCCTCCGCGCGCGGCGATCATGGCGAGTGGAGCCGGCAGGGCCAGATCGTCATCGTGCGCGGCGGGCGCGAGCGCACGGTCGCGGTGCGCGTCACCAACGACAACCGGCGGGATTCCACCCGGCAGGGCCTCGTCGTCAC
>JAEZMP010000431.1 GCA_023442215.1 Pseudomonadota bacterium | reverse complement strand
GCAGCGGCGGCCGCTTGGCAGCTTCATGCCGCCGGAATAAGAAGACGCTAACCAAACCGCCACGAGGCGCGGGAAAATCCGCCGTTCCGCTCCTGTTTTCCCTTGGACGCACAATATAATCGGTTCGAAGATCTGCCCACAGACTGCCGTGCCCGGTCCCGCCGGCGCTCTGTACGGTCCGGGCGAGGGCCGACCGCGAACGGGACCGCCGATCCCGGCGACGAGAAGACTGGGCTGGAGACCCTGACGATGACCAATCATCTCGCCTCGTCGATGCGGGAGCGGATGCCAGGGCCGGGAAAGATCTTCATCGATCCGGTGGGCGGCCGCCGTCTGACCTATGGCGACCTGATCGGCCTGTCCGGGCGCATGGCGAATGCGCTGGTGGACTATGGCGTGCGCCCCGGCGACCGCGTCGCCGTCCAAGTCGAGAAGAGCGTCGAGGCGATCGTGCTCTATATCGCTTGCGTGCGCGCCGGCGCCGTGTTCCTGCCGCTCAATCCCGCCTACACCCTGGTGGAACTCGACTATTTCATCGGCGACGCCGAGCCGAAGCTCGTGGTGGGCGCGCCGGGAGCCGAGGCAGGCCTCGAGACCGTGGCACTTGCCCGCGGCGTCGATGCGGTCGCGACCCTCGGCACCGAGGCGGACGGCTCGCTGATGGAACGCGCCGCGCACTTTCCAGCGGCGTTCGAGGACGTGCCGCGCGGGCCCGACGACATCGCGGCCCTGCTCTATACCTCCGGCACCACCGGGCGCTCGAAGGGCGCCATGCTGACCCACGACAATCTCCTGTCGAATGCCCTGACGCTGGTCGATGCCTGGCAGATCGAGCGGTCGGACGTGCTGATCCACGCGCTTCCTATCTTCCACACCCACGGCTTGTTCGTTGCCATCAACACGGTGATGATGGCGGGGGCCTCGATGCTGTTCCTGCCGAAGTTCGACGCGGGGGAGATCATACATCTGCTGCCGCGCGCCAGCGTGCTGATGGGCGTGCCGACCTTCTATGTGCGGCTGCTGCAGCACCCGGGCCTGACCCGCGAGGCGGCCCGCCACATGCGGCTGTTCGTCTCCGGCTCCGCGCCGCTGCTGCCGGAGACCTTCCAAGCGTTTTCCGAGCGCACCGGCCACGCCATCCTCGAGCGCTACGGCATGACCGAGACCGGCATGATCACCTCGAACCCGTATGAGGGCGAGCGGATCGCCGGCACGGTCGGCCTGCCGCTGCCGGGTGTCTCCGTGCGCATTGCCGATACCGGGACCGGGCTGCCGGCGCTGCGCGGCGACATCGGCATGATCGAGGTGAAGGGGCCGAACGTTTTCAAGGGCTACTGGCGGCTGCCGGAGAAGACCAAGGCGGAGTTCCGCGAGGACGGCTTCTTCATCACGGGCGACCTAGGCCTCATCGACGAAAAGGGCTACCTTCGCATCGTCGGCCGCGGCAAGGACCTCGTGATCTCCGGTAGCCTCAACGTCTATCCCAAGGAAATCGAAGCCGAGATCGACCTGCTCGACGGCGTGGTCGAAAGCGCGGTGATCGGCGTCGCCCATGCGGATTTCGGCGAGGCCGTCGTCGCCGTTGTGGTTCGCGCGGAAGGCGCCGTCATCGACGAGGCCACGGTCATCCACGCACTCGACGGCCGTGTCGCGCGCTTCAAGCTGCCGAAGCGGGTGGTATTCGTCGACGGCCTGCCCCGCAACGTGATGGGCAAGGTGCAGAAGGCGAGTCTCCGCGAAACCTACCGCGACCTGTTCGCCAACGACCAGAAGGCCTGAACGCGCGCGTTCACAAGGTGAGCGCCACCGAGAGCGGTCTGTTTCAGCAGGCCTTTTCTAGCGCGACGGCGTCTCGCCGGGCAGAAGCCGGCGGCCGGCCTGGCGGGCGAAGGCGCCGGGCGTCAGGCCGGTGGCCTTGCGGAAGCGATCGGTGAAGTGGCTCTGGCTGGCGAAGCCGCAGGCCGCCGCGACATCCGCGAGCGAGACGTCGCCGGGGCCGGCGATCATCTCCCGGGCGCGTGCGGTGCGCCGGGCAAGCACGAAGGCGTGGGGGCTCATTCCGGCCGAGGTGCGGAACATCCGGGCGAAATGAAACGGGCTCAGCCCCGCAACGCCGGCAAGGTCGGCAATGGTGACCGCTTCAGCGAGATTGGCCTCCACGAACGCCACCACCCGCGCCATCACCGTGGGCGCAAGGCCGCCCCGGACGGCGAGGGGCATGCGCCGGTTCGTGAAGCGCGCGGCGAGATAGGTGAACAGCATTTGCGCCGCCTGGGACACGGCGATGCGCTCCGCCGGTTCCTCCCAGTCGAGATCGAGAACGGCGTGGCGGATCACGTTCTCGAGCGTGGCGTCGCGGAAGAAGGATTCATCCCTGAGTTCGACCGTCGCAGGGTCGCGATCGAGCGTCTCCTCCACCAGCCGATCGAACGCCGGCTTGGCGGCATAGAGGTGGAACAGCCGCACATGGCCGTTCACGTCCCAGTCCGTGGTGACGTCGCCCGGCATCAGGCACAGCGCGCCGGCGCCGGGCCCGGAAATGCGGTTGCCGCCGCGCAGGCGCTGGATGCCGTCGCCACCCTCGACATAGAGGCTGAGGGTATGATGGTTCGGAGCAAGATAGCGCGTGACCGCAGTCTCGTTACGGTCCCACAACGCCGCGCCCATCGCCGGGCCGAAGCGGGTCGAGGCGCGAAGCGGCACCCCCGCGCCATGCAAGTGCGCGAACACACTGAAATCCGCGAGATCGTTCACCGCGCGGGGCGAGATCGCGTCTTGCCGCCGGGCGGCCTCGCTGTCGGTTCGGTCGTGCATCGATTGCGGCTCGAATGCTCGCCCCGGCGGACATCGAACGGAAGGCCCGGGCAATCGCGAAAAGCACATCACGGCATCGCGGCCGGCGCAAGGCCGGCGCCGCGCTTTGCAGCAAGGTTCTGACAAACGCCGCACGGATATGGAAGCGGGGTCGTGCCCTCCCGGGCGATAAGGCGGCGAAGCCACCTCTGTCGCCGGTCCCCTGACCGGACACTCCGGCAGCCCGGGGATGAACGGGGCCGGCCCCGGAGGCTACCACCGCCATGAGCCGCAACGCCGTCACGGTCCTCCTGTTCGTCGTGATCGTCGTCGTCTGGGGACTGACGTGGTTCGCCATCCATCTTCAGCTCGGTACCGTGCCGATGGAGGTTTCCATCCTCTGGCGCTTTACGCTGGCGGCGGTGGTGCTGTGGGGTGCGCTGGCGGCAAGCGGGCGGCTGCGCCGCGCGCGCCTTGCCGATCACCGCTGGTTCTTCGTGCTCGGAGTGACGCTGTTCTCCGGCAACTTCATCTTCATGTATTCGGCCACCTGGTTCGTCGCGAGTGGCGTCGTCTCGGTGGTCTTCACCATGGCGACGGTGTTCAACGCGTTGAATCAATGGCTGTTTCTGCGGCGGCGCCCTTCGATCCGCACCCTGGCGGGCGCCGGCCTCGGCCTCGGGGGCATCGCGCTCCTGTTTGCGCACGACATCGCAGGCGCCGGCCTCGGCGGCACCACCGTGATCGGTATCGCGCTCGCGCTCGGTGGCACCTATCTGTTTTCGCTCGGCAATCTCGCCTCACTGCGCGCGACGGCGGCGGGGCTGGACCTGCCCAATGCCGTGGCGCGCGGCATGACGTGGGGCGCTGTCCTGCTGGCCGCGTTGGTGCTCGCCCGTGGCGAGCGGTTCACCATCGATCTCTCTCCGGTCTATCTCGCCAGCCTCGTCTATCTCGCGGTGCCGGGCTCGGTGATCGGCTTTCTGGCCTATCTCTCGCTGGTCTCGCGGGTCGGCGCGGACAAGGCTGCCTATGCGACCGTGCTGTTCCCGGTGCTGGCGCTCGCGGTTTCGACCGCGTTCGAGGGATATGGCTGGACGCGGGAGGCGTTCGTCGGCCTCGCACTGGTGCTTGCCGGAAACGTGGTGGTGTTCGCGCGCCTTCCCGGGTCGCGCCGGGCTGCCGCCTGAGCGTTGCCACGCCGGCCCGAGCGCGCGCATCCGCGCTCTCGCCTTCGTCGCGGCGGACCGCTCTACTGTCGACGCGGACACTTTCCTGATTCGCACCGGTCACCGTAGGGGAGAACAGCCGATGCCGACCATGCCCGCCACCCGAACGGCACTTGCCGCCGCCTTCGCCGCCGGGCTCAGGGCTGTGCGCGGCGCGGTGCTGCCGCTCGCGATCCTCTCGGCGGCGCTGGTTCCGACCGCCGCGCTCGCTCAGGCGGAGGAGGACGGCCCGGCCGTCATCAGCCCGCGCGACCCCTCGGAGGAGAAGGCGGACGCGGTCCTGACGAGAATGTCGGACTTCCTGGCCGCCCAGCCCGGCTTTGCGTTCCGGGCGGCGAGCTTCTTCGACGTCGACACCAACGGCGACCTCGTCAAGCGCTTCGTGCTGCACGACGTGAAGCTGAAGCGGCCGAACCGGGTCTATTTCCGCTCGGTGTTCGACGACGGCAACATCATGGAGGGCTGGTTCGACGGCAGCCGCTTCACGCTGGTGCATCCGCTGCAGAAGACCTATTCGGTCATCGACATCTCCGGCACCGTCGACGACCTCATTCTCTTCCTGCAGGAGCGCTTCATCATCCGCATTCCGCTCGGTGACGTGCTGTTTTCCAATTTCATGGAGCAGCATGACCCGTTCATCCTGCGCACGCGCTTTCTGGGCGAGCGTACTATCGAGGGGGCGAAGGTCGATCAGGTCTCGGCGGAGCTTCAGGAGGCGGACTGGCAGATCTGGATCACCGGCGGCGTTCAGCCGGTGCCGGTTCGGTTCCTGACGACCTATCTTCGTCCGGCGTCCCGCCCCGAATACATGGTGACCTTCCTCGACTGGAAGTTCGGCGCCGGCCCGGACTCCGACTATGCCGGCAAGCTGCCCGCCGACTTCAAGGAAACCGACATCGACCAGTGAGCGCCTGCTTCTGTGCCTCCCGGATATCGACAGGCGCCGTATCGCGACGCGTCGGCTGGCGCGCCGATGGAACGAAGCGGAGGCTGGCGTGTTCAATGTTCAGTTCCTGTTCATGAAAACGCTGGCGTTATCCTGCCTCGAAGTGTGGCGCTGATACCGGGAGACAAATCCATGAAGAAGCTCGTTCTGGCCGCGGCCCTCGCGTTGGCTGTCGCTGGCTGCACGCAGGAGCAGACCAATCGCGGTGTCGTCGGCGGCGCCGTCGGCGCCGGCC
>JAEZMP010000358.1 GCA_023442215.1 Pseudomonadota bacterium | reverse complement strand
GCCGTGCGCCTTCTCGCCCGCGCCGACATGCCCGTATCCGACAACGAGACCGCGGTGGCGGTCGGCGACTTCATGGCGACCGGCTGCGATTTCGCGGGCGCGCTCGCGGGCGTCTCGACCGTCGTTCACGCCGCGGCCGCCAATGCCGCTGCCGCGAGCGACGACGACGCGGCGTTCCAGGCGGCGAATGTCGGCGTGACGGCCAGGCTCGCCGAGGCGGCGGCGCAGGCCGGCGTGCGGCGGATCGTGCTCTTGTCCTCGATCAAGGCACGGGGCGAGCGCAGCCACCCCGAACGCCCGCTGAAGGCGGACGAGCCGCCGGAGCCGGAAGACGCCTATGGCCGCTCGAAGCTCGATGCCGAACGGGTGCTGCGCGAGGCGTGCGAGCGCCACGGCATCGAGGGCATCGCGCTGCGGGCGCCGCTGGTCTACGGACCGGGCGTCATGGGCAATTTCCGCCTGCTGCTCGCGCTCGCCGGAAGCGGAATGCCGCTGCCGTTCGGCGCCATCCGCAACCGGCGCAGCCTGATCCACGTCGACAACCTCGCCGACGCCGTGGTGCGTGCGGCGACCGCGCCGTTCCCGGGCGCGGCGCAACCCGCCTTCGCCGTCTACCAGGTCAAGGACGACGCCGACCCTTCGACCCCCGAGCTTCTGCGCGGCCTCGCGGCGGGGATCGGCCGCAGGCCGGTGCTGCTGCCGGTGCCGGCCGGACCGATGTTCGCGCTGGCGCGCGCCCTCGGCCGCGCCGGTCAGGCCGACCGCCTTCTCGGCTCGCTCGTGCTCGACGACGCTCCATTCCGCCGCGACTTCGGCTGGCGGCCGCCGGTCGCCCAGGCGGACGGGCTGGCCGAGACGGCGCGGTGGTTCCGCAACCTTCGCCGCGCCGGCGGGCGGTGATGAAAGCCCTCCGCCGCGCCCGGGCCGCGACTATCCAGCCCCGGCCCGTTCTGCTACACGCGCGCCCATGAGAGTGCGCCGATGACCAAGAAGACCCCTTCCCGCGCCGAACGCCCCGGACGCCGCCGCAACCTGCTGGAGACGGCGGTGCGCGTCGTCGCGCTCGGCTTCTGGTGGACGGTGACGGGGCAGTTGAAGAAGCGGCTGAGCTACCGCGCCAATCTCTACCGGAGCATGCCATCGGAAGCCTACCGGCTGCCGCGCCTGTTCAACGCCGACGGCACGCTGGCCGGCTGGACGCCGCCGCTGGAGGCCGACGCGGTGTTCATGGTGCCGTTCGGCTTCAAGCCGGTGCTGGCGAAGACGCCGCGCATCGCCGTGGTCTGCCCGACCTTCTATTCCGACCTCGCCGCCGACATCGCCCAGAGCCTGCGGGCCATCCCGGTTCCGTTCGACTGCTTCCTGTCGACCGACACCGAGGAAAAGGCCGCCGAAATCCGCACCGCGTTCTCGGCGGACTGGACCGCCGGGGCCGTCGACGTACGGGTGATGCCGAACCGTGGTCGCGATATCGGCCCGAAGCTCGCCGGCTTCCGCGACATCTACGACCGCTACGATTATGTGCTGTTCCTGCACTCCAAGCGGTCCACCCACGCCGCGACCGGCAGCGACTGGCGCCGCTACCTGTTCGCCACGCTGATCGGCTCGCCCGACATCGTCATGAGCATTCTCGCCGCGTTCGAGCGCGACCCGATGCTCGGCATGATCTTTCCCCAGCACTGGCGGCGCGTTTCCGGCAGCATCCACTGGGCCTACAACTATCCGCTCGGCCACGCGCTCGGCCGCCGGCTCGGCTTCGAGATCGAGCAGGACCGCGTCCTGGAATTTCCCGCCGGCTCGATGTTCTGGCTGCGCGCAGCCGCGCTGAAGCCGCTCCTCGACCTCGATCTCGGCTTCGACGACTTCCCCGAGGAGAAGGGGCAGGTCGACGGCACCATCGCCCACGCCATCGAGCGGCTGATGCTCTATTCCTGCGAGGGCGCGGGCTTCACCTGGGCGAAGATCGCCGATCCCGCGCTCCTGCGGACGCCCTCGACCAGGGTGGAGATCGCGGACGAGCGCGCGCTCGACACCGCGCTGCGGACCCGCGCGGTGCTGATCACCTGCGCGGCGAGCGCCGGGCCTTCGACGCTGGAACTCGACGATCCCCGCCTGCAGCCGCTGCGCTTCACGCCCGACGACGGCGCTGAGCCGCGCCTCACGCTGATCGTGTCCGAGCGGCCGGAGAACGGCATCGGCACCCGGCGCGCCACCGTGCTCGATCTGTTCGAGCGGATCGGCCGCATCAAGGGGCAGCGGCTGCGCATCCTCGCCTGCGGCGAGGAGGACGAGGCCTGGATCGGCGCCCTGCGGGCGCGCTATGCGACCGATGCCGACCGGGGACGGCCGGAGATCGTCGTCGTGCCACCGGGCCTTCGCCGCTGGACCCGGCTGATGGTGCAGGCGCAGGAGTGCTTCGTCGCCGACACCTGGCAGGACGCGGCCGCCGCGCTCTCGCTGATCGACGACCAGCGCCGGTTCTTCCGCCGCGGCGGGCGCCTCGTCTACGACGTGCTCGACGTCACCACCGCCGCTGCGGGCACGCCGGAGCGCGCGTTCGCCGAGCGGCTGCTGATGCGCGGCGAGGACGTGGTGGCGCTGGTCGGCTCGGCCGCCCTCGGCGCGGCACTGTCGTCGGGCGGCTATCGCTTCCGCGACCAGATCTTCCTGCGGCCGGCCTGGAGCGCGGCCGCGACGACGGCGGCGAAGGCGGACGGGCCGCCGGCCATCGTCGTGCCGTGGCGCCCGAAGGCCGACCCGGACGGCGCGAAGCTCGTGGTCGCCGCGCTCGACCGCTGGCAGCGCCGGCA
>JAEZMP010000304.1 GCA_023442215.1 Pseudomonadota bacterium | reverse complement strand
TCTTGCCTCTCCAACCTCGAATCCAAGCGGATTCTGGCAGACCGGCGTGGCATAGATCATCCGGCACCCGGTTTGTCCGAACACGCGGTCGAGATCGTCGGGCACCATTCCCTCGGCATCGTGGTCCACCACCTGCCAGCCGAGCCTGAGATGGGCAGCGGCCGCGATGGCCCCGGAGAACGTCGCCGCCTCGCAGGCGATCGAAGGCGACAGCCGGGCGAGATCGTCGAAGGCGAGGTGGATCGCCTGCTGGGCGCCGACGCAGAGCAGGAGGTCGTCGGCTTCGGCCTCGAGCCGCGTCCGCGCCAGCCAGCCCGCCACGATGTCGCGCTGACCCGCGGTGCCCCTGAGGTCGTGCAATCCGCCAGCCGGCAGCGCGAGCACCCTCCGCGCCGCCCTTTCGCCGGCCTGCAGAAACAGCGCCTCCTCGATCATCAGCGGCGGCACGTTGAGGGTGAGGTCGATCGGCCCGCCCCAGGATTTCCGCTCGAGTTCGCTGACGAACGTGCCACGCCCGACCTCGCCCCGCACCAGCCCGCGCCGGGTCAGCAGGTCCACCGCCCGCGTCACCGTACCGATGGCGACGCCGCCTGACTGCGCCAGCGCGCGGTGGGACGGCAGCCGTTCCCCCGGCGCGAGCCGCCCGTCCGCGATCAGCGCGGCGAGCGCGTTCGCCAGCCGCTCATGAAGCGGGTCGTCGGTTTCGGCCAGTCGCAGCTTGGGGACGGCGCGCGCCACGGAACCTCCAGATGCCTCGCCGGTCTGCGGCGATGCCCGGCGGCGTCATGATGGCCGGCTTGACGATTCCGGACAAGATGCCGAGAATTGTATCAAATGTATTTATAGCAGAATGGTTCAATCCTGCGGGAACGTTGCCGACCGGTTGGCGGGACGGCGAAGGAGGCGGCGAATGGAGATCGGCTTCATCGGCCTCGGCATCATGGGACAGCCGATGGCGGCGAACCTGCGGCGCGCCGGTGTGCCGCTGGTGGTTTGGAACCGGACGCCTGAGCGGACCGCGCCGCTTGCGGCGGAGGGCGCGACGGTGGCGGAAACGGCCGCCGCGCTGCTCGCCCGGGTCGAGATCGCCTTCCTGATGCTGATGAACGGCGAGGCGATCGATGCCGCGCTCGGTCGCGGCACCGAAGCGTTCGCCGCCAACGTCGCCGGTCGCACCCTCGTCAATATGGGCACGGTGCCGCCGGACTACTCGGCCGCCCTGGAGCGCGACATCCTCGATGCGGGCGGCGCCTATCTGGAAGCCCCGGTTTCGGGGTCGCGGGCGCCGGCCGAGGCGGGCCGGCTGATCGCGATGCTGGCCGGGCACTCGCCCCATATGGAAGAGGTCGAGCGGCTGCTCGGCTTCATGTGCTCGCGGGTGGTGCCCTGCGGTCCCGTCCCATCGGCGCTGCGAATGAAGCTCGCCGTCAATCTCTACCTGCTGACGACGGTCGCCGGGTTCGTCGAAGCCTTTCATTTCGCAGACGGATTGGGGCTCGACCTTTCCCGTTTCGTCGAGGTGCTCGAAGCCGGCCCCATGGCGAGCGAGGTGTCGCGCATCAAGGGCCGCAAGCTTCTGGCCGGTGATTTCTCCGCGCAGGCCGCCATCGCGGACGTGCTGAAGAACAGCGCCCTCGTCGCGGACGCCGCGCGCGAGGCCGGCCTCGCCTCGCCGCTCCAGGACGCCTGCCTGTCGCTCTATCGCGAGACGCTCGATCTCGGCCACGGCGATGCCGACATGGTGGCCGTGCTCCACGCCTTCGCCGCGCGGACTGCGGCGACACGGCAGGCGACGACAGAGCCCTGAGTGCGGCGTTCGGAGCGGCGATGCCGGCCTCCGCTGGAAGGAGACTCGCTCGCAGCGATATTGTTGCATAATACAACTGTTGTATATTGCAACCAATGGTGCGGAAGGGAGAGATTCGGGATGATCGATGGCGGTGATGTGCAGGCGATCCGCGATGCCTCGCGCCGGCTGGTGCGCGCGCTCGGCTTCATGCGGCCGACGCTCGCCGGCACGCGCTATCACGCCTCTGCCGTTCACGCGATCATCGAGATCGGCCGCGGCCGCGGCATCACGGCGGCCCATCTCGTCGCGCTGCTCGATCTCGACAAGTCGAGCGTGAGCCGCATGATCCGCAAGCTCATCGAGGCCGGCGAGGTCGCGGAGGCCCTGTCAGACCGCGACGGGCGCGCCAAGATTCTGACGCTCACGGCGAAAGGGCGCGCCACACTGGCGGAGATCGACGACTTCGCCACGCGGCAGGTCGTGCGCGCCACGGGGCCGCTCGATGCACCGACACGACGCGACATCTCTGCCGGCCTCGCCGCCTATGCGGAAGCCCTTGAGAACGAGCGGGCCGGTCGCACCGCCGCGCAGGCGACGGTCGAGATCGAACGCGGCTACCGGCCGGGCATCGTCGGCCGCTGCGCCGCCATGCATGCGGCCTATTATTCCCGCACGGCGCGCTTCGGCGCCGTGTTCGAGGCCAAGGTGGCTGCGGGGCTTGCAGAGTTCGTCAACCGGCTCGATCGCCCGCGCAATGCGATCTGGACCGCGATCCACGGCGGCGAGATCGTCGGCACCATTGCGATCGACGGCGAGGACCTCGGCCGCGACGCGGCGCACCTCAGATGGTTCATCGTCGGCGACGGCCTGCGCGGCCACGGCATCGGACGCAGGCTGATCGGCGAGGCGGTCGGGTTCTGCGACGAGGCCGGCTTCGCCGAAACCGAGCTCTGGACCTTTGCGGGGCTGGACGCCGCCCGCCATCTCTACGAATCCGCCGGCTTCGTGCTCGTCGAGGAGAGTCCGGGTAGCCAGTGGGGCACCGAGGTGCTGGAACAGAGATATGTCCGCCCCAGGCCTTGAGGCGGTCGTCGCGTCGGGAACGGGGCGGACAGCAGGGTGTTGTGCCCATGGGGCCCGCTGCGCGATCTTGATACCGGTCGGCCTGCCGGTGGCCGCGGCCGATGCCGGTTGAGCCAGGTCATCGCGGCAGGAACACCGCGTGGGCTACAGCACATCCAGCGTCTGTCCGGCACGGTTGCCGGCAAAGGGATGATCCTTTCCGGCTGAAAGCGCCCCCGCGGGACTGGTGACCGGCGGGACATGGGCGACTGCCGGGCGGGCATCGGACAGATAGCGGGTGCGAAATGGCTCCTAGCTGGCGCGACATGGCTCCCGGGCCACGACGGAGGATGCGGCGATGGCGGTGCAGATGAACAGGAAGACCCAGTTTCACCTCTGGTACTGGGTCGCCGCCTTCCTCGGCCTGATGGTGTTCCAGTACCTGTTCATGAGCGCGACGCAGGTCGCGCAGATTCCCTACAGCCAGTTCGACGCCGATCTCGCCCAGGGCAAGATCGCCGAGGTGTCGGTGTCCGAGCGCTTCATCCAGGGCAAGTTCAAGGAGCCGCAGGACGGCCGCTCGATGTTCATCACCACGCGCGTCGAACCGGATCTGGCGAAGAGCCTGCAGCAGCACGGTGTCGTCGTGACCGGCGAAGTCGAAAGCACTTTCCTGCGCGACCTCTTGTCGTGGGTGGTGCCGGTGGCACTATTCTTCGGTGTCTGGATGTTCATGCTGCGCCGCATGGGCGGTGGCCTCGGCGGCGGGCTGATGCAGATCGGCAAGTCGAAGGCGAAGGTCTATGTCCAGTCCGATACCGGCGTGACCTTCAAGGACGTCGCGGGCGTCGACGAGGCCAAGGACGAGCTGAAGGAGATCGTCGATTTCCTGAAGGACCCGGCCGGCTATGGCCGGCTCGGCGGGCGGATGCCGAAGGGGGTGCTGCTGGTCGGCCCGCCCGGCACCGGCAAGACGCTGCTGGCGCGCGCGGTCGCCGGCGAGGCCGCCGTGCCGTTCTTCTCGATCTCCGGCTCGGAGTTCGTGGAAATGTTCGTCGGCGTTGGCGCCGCCCGGGTGCGTGACCTGTTCGAACAGGCGCGCGCCAAGGCGCCGGCCATCATCTTCATCGACGAACTCGATGCGCTCGGGCGCGCACGCGGCATCGGCCCCATGGCCGGTGGCCACGACGAGAAGGAACAGACGCTGAATCAGCTTCTGGTCGAACTCGACGGCTTCGATCCATCGAGCGGCCTCGTCCTGCTCGCCGCCACCAACCGGCCTGAAATCCTCGACCCGGCGCTGCTTCGGGCCGGCCGTTTCGACCGGCAGGTGCTGGTCGACCGGCCTGACAAGGCCGGACGAATCCAGATCCTCGGCGTGCACCTGAAAAAGGCGAAACTCGCCGCCGACGTGGAGCCGGAGAAGATCGCGGCGCTGACGCCGGGGTTCACAGGCGCCGACCTCGCCAATCTCGTCAACGAGGCGACCCTGCTCGCCACCCGCCGCAAGGCGGATGCCGTGACGATGGAGGACTTCAACAACGCCATCGAGCGCATCGTCGCCGGCCTGGAGAAGCGCAACCGCCTGCTCAATCCCAAGGAGCGCCGGATCGTCGCCTATCACGAGATGGGCCACGCGCTGGTGGCGATGGCGCTGCCGGGCGTCGATCCGGTGCACAAGGTCTCGATCATTCCGCGCGGCGTCGGCGCGCTCGGCTACACCATCCAGCGTCCGACCGAGGACCGCTTCCTGATGACGCGGGACGAGCTGGAGAACAAGATGGCGGTCCTGATGGGCGGCCGCGCGGCGGAATGGATCGTGTTCGGCCACCTCTCCACCGGCGCGGCGGATGACCTCGTCAAGGTCACCGATATCGCGCGGGCCATCGTTACCCGCTACGGCATGACCGAGAAGCTCGGCCATGTCGCGCTGGAGAAGGACCGCCGTTCGCTGCTCGCCACCGACCAGCCCTATTATGGTCCGCAGGAGCACGACTATTCCGACGAGACCGCCGCCACGGTGGACGAGGAAGTGCGCCGCATCGTCGACGAAGCCTTTTCCCATGCCGCGTCCGTTCTGACGGAGCGGCGGGAGGCGCTGGAGCAATCCGCCCGCCTGCTTCTCGAAAAGGAAACCATCGGCGAGGACGACCTCGCCGCCATCGCCCGCCGCACGGACGGCGCCGATGCCGGACCGGCGAAGGCGGAAACGGCGGCGGGGGGCTGACCACCGCCGCCGCCCCCAGCGAATCGGGAGCCGGTGTGCGTTTCGCGGCCTGGAAAATCGCTCAAATTCAAGGGCTTGGATTCAAAGGCCTGAGTCTTGGCTTGCAGCGGGGTCGGCGGGACCGCCGATCGACGCCGATCCGCCCGCGTCCCGAACGGAGACGGCACACAGGGCATGCGGGGATGCGTCCGCGCGCGGGGCGTGCGAAGGTCCGGCCGACCGGCGCCGCAGCGCGCCCGATTCAATGGCTCGCGCCTGTCTCTCTCGGCCCGCTCGGCCCAATTGGGAGGGAACAGGCTCCGCAGCAGCAAAGGGAACACGGCCATGGGGCTTCTGATCGACGGAAAATGGCAGGACCGCTGGTACGAGACCAAGTCGACCGGAGGCCGGTTCGTGCGCTCCCAGAGCGCGTTCCGCAACTGGGTGACGGCCGACGGCTCGCCCGGACCGACCGGCGAGGGCGGTTTCGAGGCCGAGCCGGACCGCTACCACCTCTATGTCTCCTATGCCTGCCCGTGGGCGCACCGCACGCTGATCATGCGCGCTC
>JAEZMP010000285.1 GCA_023442215.1 Pseudomonadota bacterium | reverse complement strand
TGCGCCTTTTCATCGAGCTCAACCGGCTCGGAACCGCGGTCGTCATCGCCACCCACGATATCGGCCTGATGGATCAGGTCGATGCCCGCCGGCTGGTGATCTCGGACGGCCGGCTGGAGATTTCCGAATGAACGGCCGCGCCCCCTCGAACGGTCCCGGAGCGAAGTCGGGCATGAGTGCCGGCATGAACACCGGAATGACCGCCGGCACCACGGCCGCCGCGGACAGGCGACCGCCGCGCCTCGGTTCCGGCCAGGGTCGCGGGGCGGCGCTCGGCCGCAAGGTACTCGGGCGCGGCGCGGCTTCGGCGCCCATAGTTCCGGCGGCCTCGGTGCCGGGGCGCGCACTCACGCTGGTCGTCGCCATCATGAGCTATCTCGCCTGCCTCACCATCGGCGCGGTGACGGTGGTGCAGGGCGCCGCGACCGACTGGAGCCGCGATCTCACCCGCGAAGTCACCATCCAGGTCCGCCCGGTGGACGGCGTCGACATGGGCGAGGCGCTCGACCGGGCGTCCTCCATCGCCAGCGCCGCCCCCGGAATCGGCACCGTGCAGGTGCTGTCCAACGACGAGACCCGGGCCCTGCTCCAGCCGTGGCTCGGAAGCGGGCTCGATCTCGACGCGCTGCCGGTGCCCCGACTGATTTCCGTGCAGGTCGCGGATCCCGGCAAGGCGGATCTTCCCGCCCTCGGCGCAGAGATCGCCCAGCGGGTGAAGGGCGCGAGCCTCGACGATCATTCCGCGTGGAGCGCCCATATGGCGGCGATGGCGGCGAGCGCCGTCGCGGGCGGGCTGATCGTGCTCGCCCTGGTGATGACGGCCATGATGCTGTGCGTGGTATTCGCCACCCGCGCTGCCATGGCCGCCAACCGCGAGGTGGTGGAGGTGCTGCACTTCGTGGGTGCGGAAAGCCGTTTCATCGCCCGCGAGTTCCAGCGCCACTTCTGGCGGCTCGGCCTGCGCGGCGGTCTGTTCGGCGGCGGAATGGCGGTCGTCACCTATCTCGCCATCGGCTTTGCCGACCGCAACGGGGCCGGCACCCCGGAGGCGGATCAGGCTCATGCGCTGTTCGGCAGTCTTTCGGTCGGCTGGCTCGGCTATCTCGCCACGGTGCTCGTGGCGGCCTTCGCGGCGTTCCTTGCCGCGGCGACGTCGCGCCTTGCCGTGCAGGGTCACCTGTCGCGGCTGTCCTAGAGAATATCCCTGCCGATCGGATTGCATCCGGCCGGCAGGCACTCTGCATGGCGGGTGCGCGCCGCCGCCTGCGGAAATGCCCTGTTTCGCCGTTCCCCTGCCACGGCCGAGGCTCGTCCCGGCCACGATTTTACGGTATTTTGATTCGCATGGCCGTGGTCGACCAGCATAGCGGTGCAACAGCGCCGCGGGGCGGGGAGTCCTTATCGCCGACGCCTGGCAGGACGGGCGACGGACGGGCGAGGTCGCGCCGCAGCCGGCTGCGCACCACCCTGCGCGTCGCCAGCCTTACGCTTGCCGTTCTGGTGGTGGTCGGCGTCACCGCGGTCGCCATCGATTTCCTCCATTTCGTGCAGACTGTCGCGACTGCCGAGCGTCCGCAGGACAGCAAGGCCGATGCCATCGTGGTCCTGACCGGCGGCGCGGACCGCATCCCCGGCGGCCTGGATCTGCTGCGCGAGGGCCGCGCCGAACGGATGCTGATCTCCGGCGTCGGCCGGCGCGTCACCGAGAATGCCCTGATCGCTCGCGCACCGGACGTCGCCGGCTTCGCCGATTGCTGCATCGATCTCGGGCGCGAGGCGGCCGATACAGTCGGCAACGCCGCGGAAGCGCGCAAGTGGGCGGAGGAACGCGGCTTCCACTCGCTGTTCGTGGTGACGAGCACCTATCACATCCCCCGCACCCTCGCGGAATTCGGCGCGGCGCTGCCGGGGCGGCAACTGATCCCCTATCCGGTGCCCGATCCCGGCATCCACCTCGATCACTGGTACGACCGCCCGAAGACCGTCCGCGTGCTCGTGCGGGAATATTTCAAGTATCTGATGGTGCGCCTGCGTCTCGGCGCCGAGCGGATCGGCGTCGTCGCGACGGCGGACGCCCATCTCCCGCCAGCCGCGCCCAACCCCTCCTGATGGGGCGGCCGATCCCGGCCGCTGCGGGGGCCAAATCGTCGTTCCCCGCAATGGGCCGGTATCTCTGGCGCCGCAATCGGCTATAACGGCGCTGAAATTATGGGCCCACGACCGTCGATCCTTATGCTGCGCATCCGCTCCGTCCTGTTCGTTGTCACCTTCTACGCCGTACTGATCGGCTATCTTCTGACGACGTGGCCGTTCTTCCTCATCCCGGGGCGGGGACCCTGGCGCATCGTCATCTCCTGGGCCAGGGTCAGCCTGTTCCTGCAGCGCTGGATCGCTGGAACGCGAGTCGAATTCCGTGGACGGGAAAACATCCCGGCGGGCGGATTCCTGATCGCGGCCAAGCATCAGTCGATGTGGGAGACCTTCGCGCTGATGCCCTGCTTTCCGGAGGCCGACTTCATCCTGAAGAAGGAACTGCTGGACATTCCGGTGTTCGGCTGGTGCGCGGCACGCATGGGCATGATCCCGGTCGACCGCAACGGCGGCCGCAAGGCCCTCGTCGCCATGTGCAAGGATGCCAAGAAGGTCGTCGACGAAGGTCGGCAGGTGGTGCTGTTTCCCGAGGGCACCCGCCGCCCGCCCGGAGCGCCGCCGGACTACAAGGTCGGCATCGTGTTCCTCTATGACAAGCTCGGCCAGCCCTGCCTGCCGGTCGCGCTCAATTCCGGGCTGTTCTGGCCGCGCCGCTCCTGGGTCCGCCGGCCGGGCACCATCGTGGTGGAATTCCTGCCGCCGATCGAGCCCGGCCTCGACCGCAGCACGTTCATGAGCCGGCTCCAGCACGACATCGAGACCGCGAGCGACCGGCTGATCGCCGAGGCACTGGCCGCGCCGAACCCGCCGCCGGTGCCGGAGAGCTTCACCCGCAGAACCGCGGCAGGCCCGCTGTGAGCCGGGCATTCGTCAAGGAATCCGACGGAGAGGACGCCCTGCCGGAACGCCCGGTCGGCCCGGAACGAAACCTCGTCACCCGCCGCGGACTGGCGCTGATCGAAGCCGAGATCGCGCCCCTTCGAGACGCGCTGGCCGTCGCGACCGCCGCCGGAGACCGGGGTGCCGTCGCGCGCGCATCGCGCGACCTGCGGTACTGGAGCCGGCGCCGCGCCAGTGCGGAACCGATCGATCCGCCGCTGCCGGCCGATGGTGAGCCGGCAAAGGCATCGTTCGGCGCCCGCGTGACGGTGGAAGACGAGAACGGACGACAGCGCTCCTTCCGTCTCGTCGGCGCAGACGAGGCGGAGCCCGCCAGCGGGCGCATCGCGTGGTTCGCCCCGGTCGCCCGCGCCCTGATCGGGCGGGAGGTCGGCGACGAGGTGACGCTACCGGGTGGGACGGCCGAGATCGTCGCCATCGACTTGACGCCAGAGCCCGCCTGAAGGCGGAGCGCCTCAATCGCGCCTGAGATAGTGGTAACGGTAGATCTCGGCGAAGCCGAGCCGGTCGTAGGCCGCGGCCGCGGCGGCGTTGTCCGCCTTCACCTGAAGCCAGCCATGTGTCGCGCCGAGCGCCCGGCCGTGGGCGAGCGCCAGGCGAATCGCGCGCGTGGCATGGCCCGCGCGGCGCGCATCGGGCCTGGTCACGACCTCGAACAGGCCGGAGAGCGAACCGTCCGTGACCGAGAGCGTCGCCGCAGCCGGCCGGCCGGCGGCATCGTACGCGACCGAAAGCGCCGCGGGCGGCACGATACGGTCGAAGATTCCCGCGAGCAGGTCGCGAAAGCGGGCGTCCTCGCCGCCGAGCGCGACGATGATGTCGGCCCAGCCTGACCGCTTCCCCGGCGGATCGGTCAGATGATCCGTCGCCGGTCCGGCTTCGGCGACACCCGGCCTTTCGAGCGGAAGCCGCAGCACCCGCGTATGATCGAACGGCGAAAATCCCATGGCCAGCAGTTCCGCCTCGACGGCCGGCGGCATCAGCGGCGTCCAGCGCGCGAGGGGAGGCGCACAGAGCCGCTCGCAATGACCGAACATCGCGGCAAGCCGCTCCGCGACGCCCGAATCGTCGCCGGGGTCGAGCACCGAGAGCGCATTCGCCCGCTTGGAGGGATGGCCGGGCGTGAGGCGCAGCATCCACGCGCCGTCGACGATCAGATGGCACGACGGCCAGGAATTGATCGTCGCGTCTTCCAGCCGGCGCACGAGGGCCGGATCGATCGCGGCGGATGCCGGCGCACTTCCGTCCATCGTCGCCCTCCGACTGCCGCGGACGCCCGCCGGCC
>JAEZMP010000266.1 GCA_023442215.1 Pseudomonadota bacterium | reverse complement strand
CTCTCGCGGCTGTGCTGGCCTTCGGCCTCGCCGGCTGCGATACGCTGTCGAGCCTGAACCCGTTCAGCCCGAAGCAGACGCCGCTGCCCGGAACGCGCGTCGATGTGTTCACCAGCGACGATGCGCTGGCGAGTGCTACCCAGACCCGCTCTTCGGCCACCATCAGCGCCGCCCAGTCCAATGCCGAATGGCCAAATGCTGGCGGTCCTGCGAGCAACAATCCGGGCAAAGTCGCGTTCTCCGGCTCGGGCGGTCGGGCTTGGAGCTCGACCGTGATGGGCGGCAGCGTCGGCACCAACTGGCTTGCCGGTGGCTCCATCGCCGACCGCGTTTCGGCTCGCCCGGTGATCGGCGGCGGCCAGGTGTTCGTCTACCAGCCGAACGGCTCGGTCTCCGCGCTGTCGCTCTCCGGCGGCGGGCGCTCCTGGCAGGTTTCGCTGAAGCCCGATGGCGAGAAGAGCGTCGCCCTGGGTGGCGGCGTCGCCTATGATCAGGGCAAGGTGTTCGTCGCCACGGGCTACGGGGCCTTGACCGCGCTCGATGCTTCCAGCGGCAAGACGCTCTGGACGAAGGACCTGACGACGCCGGCACGGGGCGCTCCCACCGTCTCGGGCGGCAAGGTGTTCGTCGTAAGCGACCAGAACGTGGTGTTCGCGATCAACGAAGCCGACGGCACGGAGGCTTGGTCGTATCGCGGCATTCCTGAATCCGGCGGGCTGCTCGCTGCGGCGAACCCGGCCGTTTCCGGCAATAATCTCGTTGTGCCCTACTCCTCGGGCGAGGTGATGGGCTTCGACATCGCCAAGGGCGAGCCGCTTTGGTCCGATGCCGTGACGCAGGCCACCCGCACAATGGCGCTCTCGTCGCTGTCCGACGTGGCTGCGAGCCCGGTCATCGCCGATGGCGTCGTCTATGCGTCGGGCGTCTCCGGCCGGACCATCGCCGTCGACCTCAAGAGCGGCGAGCGCAAGTGGGACCAGAACGTCGGCAGTGCCCACACCCCGGTGGTTTCGGGAAATGCGCTGTTCCTGGTCGATCTCGATGACCGTGCCGCCGCGCTCGACCGCCTCACCGGCAAGCCGCTGTGGTCTACCCAGCTGCCGGTCGTGAACACCAAGTCCAAGCGCTCGCACTGGGCCGGCCCCGTTCTTGCCGGCGGCCAGCTTTGGTTCGTGTCGAGTGTCGGCGAAATGGTGACGGTCGATCCGCAATCCGGTCAGGTCGCCACGCCGCGCAAGATTGGCGATCCGGCCTTCATGTCTCCGGTCGTGGCGTCCGGCACGATGGTCGTGGTTTCAGGCATCGGGACGCTGTCCGGATACCGTTGATCGGCCAGTTCCGGCGTACTGATCGAATATGTGGCGCGGCGCTTGCCGGTCCCATGGGCCGCAGGCGCCGCAGCCATGTTCAAGACGCTTTATGGCGGCACTGAAGGTGCCGCACTTTGGGGAACCAGATGGATCTCGTCGTCGCCATCGTCGGACGGCCGAATGTCGGCAAGTCGACCCTGTTCAACCGTCTCGTCGGCCGCCGCATCGCGCTCGTCGACGACACGCCGGGCGTGACGCGCGACCGCCGTGAAGGCACCGGCCGCCTGGGGGACCTCACCTTCACGGTGGTCGACACTGCGGGCCTGGAGGAAGCGGATTCCGAAAGCCTAGAAGGCCGGATGCGCGCCCAGACCAACGCCGCGATCGAGCAGGCCGACATCGTACTGTTCGTGATCGACGGGCGCGCCGGCGTGACGCCGATCGACGAGCATTTCGCCGATATCCTGCGGCGCACCTCGCGCCCGGTGATCCTTCTCGTCAACAAGTCGGAAGGCAAGGCGGGCGCGTCGGGGGCGATGGAGGCCTACGGTCTTGGGCTCGGCGAGCCCGTGGCGATTTCCGCCGAGCACGGCGAGGGCCTCGCCGACCTCTACGAAGCCCTGATGCCGCACTTCCCGGATCCGACGTCCGAGGAAGACGCCGGGGCCGAAGCCGTCGTCGTCGACACCGACGAGGAAGACGAGGAAGGGCTCCTCGGCCGGCCGCTGAAGAAGGCGGTGGTGGGCCGGCCGAATGCCGGCAAGTCGACGCTCATCAACCAGATCCTGGGCGAGGACCGGCTGCTGACCGGTCCGGAAGCCGGCATCACCCGTGATTCGATCACCGTGCCCTGGGAATGGCGCGGCCGGCGCGTTGATCTGGTGGACACGGCGGGACTGCGGCGCAAGGCGCGCGTCGAGGGCAAGCTGGAGCGGCTGTCGGTTGGCGAGACGCTGCGCTCCATCCGCTTTGCGGAAGTGGTGCTGGTCACCCTCGATGCCACCGCGCCGTTCGAGAAGCAGGACCTTCAGATCGCCGACCTCGTCGTGCGGGAAGGCCGCGCGATCGTGATCGCGCTCAACAAGTGGGACCTCGTCGAGGATCGCAATGCGGCGCTGCGCGACGCCCGCGAGCGGGTCGAGCGGCTGCTGCCGCAGATCCGCGGTGTCGAGATGATCCCGGTCTCAGGCCTCACGGGCGACGGTATCGATCGCCTCATGCAGGCCGCCTTCAAGGCGCGCGAGGTGTGGACCCAGCGCATCTCCACCGGCCGCCTGAACCGCTGGCTCAGCGCGGTTCTGGAGCATCATCCGCCGCCGGCAGTGTCCGGCCGCCGGATCAAGCTGCGCTACATGACGCAGGCGAAGTCGCGCCCGCCGCATTTCGTCGTGTTCTGCTCGCGCCCAGAGGCGCTGCCGGACTCCTATACGCGCTATCTGGTCAACGGCATTCGCGAGACGTTCGAATTGCGCGGCTGCCCGGTGCGTCTGTCACTGCGCAAGGGCGAGAACCCGTTCGCCGATAAGGAATGACGGCCTGATTCGGTCCGCGCGGCCGCCGGGAACGGCTTCCGCGCGGATGGAGGCCGGAGTTACCGTTCCGTCAGCGCGAGTTTGACGCCGAGGGCGACGAAGGCGGCGGCGAAGGTTCTGCGCATCCAGGTCACGATGGCCGGCCGCGACAGGATGCGGCTGCGCACGGAGGCTGCGAACACACCGTAGACGACGAACACGACGAACGTCATCGCCATGAATGTGAGCGACAGTTCGAGCATGCGCGGTAGCGGGGACACCTCGCCTGCACCGACGAACTGCGGCAGGAAGGCGAAGAAGAAGATCGACAGCTTCGGATTGAGGAGATTGACGAGGATCGCGGAGACGATCACCTCGCGATCCGACCGCGGCGTCTCGTCGGCTTCGATCTTCAGGGCCCCATTCTCGCGCAGCGTCATCCAGGCCATATAGAGTAGATAGGCGACGCCGGCATAGCGCACCGCCTCGAATGCGACAGCGCTCGCGTGCAGCACGGCGGCCAAGCCGGTGATGGCCGCAACCATGTGCGGCACGATGCCGAGCGTGCAGCCGAATGCCGCGACGATCGACGCCCGCGTACCGCGGGAGAGCCCGGCCGCCAGAGTGACGAGGACGCCTGTCCCCGGCGAGGCGACGATGATCAGCGACGTCAGGAGAAATTCGAGGCTCACGCGCGTCTCCGATCCGGCGAATGCCGGGGCTGTGTGCGATGGCCGGCATAGTCCTCCCCGGAAGGCCGCATGTGCAAGCCCTCTGCCGGGGGGCCGAACGGGGGACACCACTCCCTCCGCAGGGTACCCGGCCATCCACATCATCCGTCTCGCGTTCCGTCGGGCTTCGTGGCAAGCTGGCCGCGTAAGCGGATCGGGGAAGAACGTATGATCCTGGGCTTGTTCGACGACGGCCGGTCATCGGTCCGCATGAAGGCGGCCATCGTCCTGGCGTTCCTCGTCGCCGCGAACGCCGCCGCCTGGATCTGGGCCTGGGCAGCGTTCTCCGGCCATCCCTCGCTGCTCGGCATGGCCTTTCTCGCCTACATGTTCGGCCTTCGCCACGCCTTCGACGCCGATCATATCGCAGCGATCGACAATGTCGTCCGCAAGCTGATGCAGGAGGGCAAGGCGCCGTTCTCGGTCGGCTTCTTCTTCTCCCTCGGCCACTCGTCCATCGTGGTGATCGCGACGGTGATAATTGCGGCCACCGCCATGGCGATGCAGGCGCACCTCGAGGATTTCCACGTTATCGGCGGCATGATCGGCATGGCGGTCTCCGCGTCTTTCCTGCTGGCGATCGGCCTTGCGAACATGATCATCCTGATCGGCATCTGGTCTGCCTTTCAGCGTCTCCGCCGCGGGGAGCGGGTCGTCGACGAGGAGCTCGATGCCCTGCTCGCAGGGCGCGGATTCTTCGCGCGGCTGTTTCGGCGGCTGTTCGGTGTCGTCCGCCGCTCCTGGCACATGTATCCGATCGGCTTCCTGTTCGGGCTCGGCTTCGATACCGCGACGGAGATCGGCGTTCTCAGCATTTCGGCCGCGCAGGCCGCTCAGGGCATGTCGATCTGGACGATCCTGGTGTTTCCGGCGCTGTTCACCGCCGGCATGTCGCTCATGGACACCCTCGACAGTATGCTGATGACGCGGGCTTACGGCTGGGCCTTCGTCAATCCGGTCCGGAAACTCTGGTACAACCTCACGATTACCGCCGCCTCGGTGGTCGTCGCGGTGTTCATCGGTGGGCTGGAGGCGCTCGGGCTGATCGGCGAGAAGCTCGGCCTGGCCGGTGGCCTCTGGGATTTCGTGGCGGCGCTCAACGGCGATCTCGCCAATTTCGGCTTCGCCGTGGTTGGCTTGTTCATCGCGAGCTGGCTGGTCTCGGTGCTGATCTATCGCGTGAACGGCTATGACCGGCTGCAGGCAGGCGGTGTCGAGACGATCTGAGCGCGATATCGCTCCCGCGGTTCAAGCTGGAGCGGTTCCTGGCGATCGGAAGCGTTCGTCGGATCGGAAAGCCGTCTATCCCGCCCGTTCGTCGAACGTGCGCCGCGCCTCTTCCACCTCAGCGATGTTCTGCAACGTCCATACGTGCAGGGCCTTGAACGGCTGCAGCAAGGTGCGGCCGAGCAGAGTGATCTCGTATTCCACCGCGACCGGCGAGACCGGAATGACGCGTCGGGAGATCAGGCCGTTCCGCTCCAGCCTTCGCAGGCACTGGGTGAGCGATTTCTGCGTCACGCCCTCGAGTTGGCGCTTCACGGCATTGAACCGCAGCGGGCCCGGATCGAGCACCGTCAGAACCATCATCGACCACTTGTCCGCGATCTGGTCGAACAGGACGCGGCTTGGGCAATGCGCCGCAAAATGGGCGGCCGCGCACTTCGTGGACTCCGTGTCCAGAGGAGCGGTTGTCTCCATGGGGAGGTTTCCTCGGCTATACCTAGTCGACTTGAAGTACCTGATTGACGCTAGGTCTCTCATGTATACTTAAAGGGCTCCCGCATCAACGGAGCCTCGTTTCATGAGTGCCGATACTGACGTCCTGTTCCGCCCGCTCACGGTCAAATCGCTAACATTGAAGAACCGCATCGTCATGGCGCCCATGACGCGCATGTTCGCACCGGAAGGCGTGCCCGGCGAGGCCAATGCCGCCTATTATCGGCGCCGCGCCGAGGGTGGCGTCGGCCTCATCCTCTCCGAGGGAACGGTGATCGACCGTCCGGCATCCCGCAACCATCCCGGCATTCCGTTCTTCCACGGCGCCGCTGCGCTGGCGGGCTGGAAGCAGGTTATCGACGGTGTTCACGCGGCTGGCGGCCGTATGGGACCGCAGATCTGGCACACCGGCTCGACGGTCGGTCCGAATCCCGACTGGGCGCCGGATGCTCCGGTCGAAAGCCCCTCGTGTCTCGTGGCTCCGGGCCAGCCCAGGGGGGAAGCGATGAGCGAGGCGGCGATCGCCGACACCATCGCGGCCTTCGCCCGCGCGGCCGCCGACGCGAAGCGGCTCGGGTTCGACACCGTCGAAATCCACGGCGCCCACGGCTACCTCATCGACGAGTTCTTCTGGGCGGGTACCAACCTCAGGACCGATCGCTACGGCGGTGCCACGCTGCGCGAGCGCAGCCGCTTCGCGGTCGAGGTGGTCTCCGCGATCCGCGCCGCGGTCGGGCCGGACTTCCCCGTCATCCTGCGGGTCAGCCAGTGGAAGGGGCAGGACTTCACCGCCCGCATGGCTTTCACGCCGTCGGAAATGAGCGACTGGCTCGCACCGCTAGTCGAGGCGGGCGTCGATGTGCTGCATTGCTCCCAGCGGCGCTTCTGGGAACCCGAATTTCCGGAGGTCGATGGGGCTGACGGACTGAACTTCGCCGGATGGGCCAAGAAACTGACCGGCGCGACCACCATCAGCGTCGGGTCCGTCGGGCTGTCGGGCGACTTCCTCGCGGCCTTCAAGGGCGAGGGGGCGAGCGCCGCTGGCGTCGAGAAGCTTCTCGGCCGGATGGAGCGCGATGAGTTCGACCTGATCGCGGTCGGACGCGCGCTGATCACCGATCCGGCGTGGCCGAACAAGATCAAGGCCCGGGAACACGAGAAGCTGATGAACTTCAGCCCGGCGGCGCTCGCCGAACTCGTTTGATCCGGCGGTTTGGCGGGCGCGGCGGCGCGCCCGTCATGCCTGCTGGAGCGCCGGAGCAGCCGGGATCCCGATCCCGGCGCCGGCGAGCCACGCCTCTGCGTCCCGCAGCGCTCGGGCCGACAGCGCCTTCTTACGCGCCAGCGTTTTGGCGGTACCGCGCAGGCGCGTTCCGTCCTCCGGCTTCGGCGTCTCCACCGGCGGGAACAGCCCGAAATTGACGTTCATGGGCTGGAACGAGCGTGGCTTGCCCTCCTCCTCGACGGCGAGATGGCCGCCGGTGATATGCCCGAGTAGGGCGCCCATGGCGGTCGTCGGCGGCGGTGGCACGGGTTCAAGTCCAAGCCGCTCGGCGGCCGCAAACCGTCCCGCCATCAGTCCCACGGCGGCCGATTCCACATAGCCCTCGCAGCCCGTGATCTGACCGGCGAAGCGCAGCCGTGGTGCCGCCTTCAGCCGGAGCGCGCCATCGAGCAGCTTCGGGGAATTCAGGAAGGTGTTCCGGTGCAAGCCGCCGAGGCGGGCGAACTCTGCGTTCTCGAGGCCGGGGATCATCCTGAGAATGCGGGCCTGCTCGCCATATTTGAGTTTCGTCTGGAAGCCGACGATGTTGTAGAGCGTGCCGAGGGCGTTGTCCTGCCGCAACTGCACGACTGCATAGGACTTCACGTCCGGTGAACGGGGATTGGTCAGGCCCATCGGCTTCATGGGGCCGTGGCGCAGGGTTTCCGGGCCGCGTGCCGCCATGATCTCGATCGGCAGGCAGCCGTCGAAATAGGGCGTTGAGGCCTCCCAATCGTGGAACGATACGGTATCGGCGGCCACGAGCGCGGCGACGAAGGCTTCGTATTGCTCCCGGTTCATCGGGCAGTTGAGATAATCCTTGCCCGTTCCGAACGGACCCGGCTTGTCGTAGCGCGACTGGTACCACGCGACGTCCATGTTCACGCTGTCGCGATGCACGATCGGCGCGATGGCATCGAAGAAGGCGAGGGAGTCCTCGCCTGTCAGCGCGCGGATCGCCTCGGCGAGTGCGGGCGAGGTGAGGGGCCCGGTGGCAAGGATCACACTGTCCCAGTCCTCCGGCGGCAGGCCGGCGACCTCACCCCGGTCGATCTCGATCAGCGGATGGGCGGCAAGTGCCGCGGAGACGGCCTCGGAAAACCCGTCGCGATCGACGGCCAGCGCGCCGCCGGCCGGAACCGGGTTCGCGTCCGCTGCAGCGAGGATCAGCGATCCGGCGCGTCGCATTTCCGCATGGATCACACCGACGGCGTTTGTCTCGGCGTCGTCCGACCGGAACGAGTTGGAGCAGACGAGTTCAGCCAGCCTGTCCGTCCGGTGTGCGTCGGTGGTGCGGACGGGCCGCATCTCGTGGAGTGTTACCGGCACGCCGCGCTGGGCGAGCTGCCAGGCGGCTTCGGACCCTGCAAGCCCGCCGCCGACGACATGGACACGCCGCGGCGCCGAGATGTGTCCGCTTCCGGCGGTTGCGATGTCATCCATGGATAGGGTCCCGCAGTATCGGCGCGGCGTGGGTGGCGGCGCGCCCGAACGATTGTTGCCGGTGGTATGAGTGCGGCGCCCGCCAGCGCCAACTCCGCGCGGCTGGACCGCGCGCCGTCGGCCGGTTTGCGCTCGACCGTTCGCCCGACTTTCCCTGATCGAGAGGACATGCCTTGCGGGAGCGGACAGGGCCGCTTAAGTGAAGGCGGATCTCATGGGGGTGTCCGGCCCGGCCTCGAAAATGCTCGCTTCGCGCGATTTTCTGAGACTGTGGAGAGAGGGACTGAGAGGCTGCGGCCAACCCCGAAGCACCTGATCCGGGTCATGCCGGCGGAGGGAATTGAGAGATGAACGTGCTGGCCTACAACAACGAGAGCGGGCCTGAACCTCGCCTGCGACGGCCGGTCGATCTCCGGGTGTATTGCCTTGTCGATCCGCTGCAGACGCGCGGCCGTTCGCTGGTCGACGTCGCGAAGGCCGCCGTCGCCGGCGGCGCGACGCTGGTGCAGTACCGCGACAAGCACGGCTCCACCCGCGAAATGATCGCCAATGCTCGCGCGCTGAAGGCTGCGCTGGAAGGCACCGGCGTTCCGCTCGTCATCAACGATCGGGTGGACGTGGCGCTCGCAGCGGGCGCCGACGGGTCTCACGTTGGCCTCGACGATATGGCCGCCCGGGATGCGCGACGGCTGAAGGGGCAGGACGCAATCATCGGCCTCAGCAT
>JAEZMP010000229.1 GCA_023442215.1 Pseudomonadota bacterium | reverse complement strand
AGCCGCATGATGGAAACCCATGCCGGCGGGGCCTTCCTCGTCAGCCGCGCGGCGTTCCGGTTCTGGAAGGGCGCACGCCGCGGCGGCCGCCTCGTCTTCGTCGCCTCCAAGGCGGCCGTCGCCTCTACGCCGAAGGCGGCCGCCTACAGCGCGGCGAAGGCCGCGCAGTTCCATCTCGCGCGATGCCTCGCCGAGGAAGGCGGGCCGTTCGGCATCCGTGTCAACACCGTGCTGCCGGACGGCGTGATCCGCGGCACCGGCATCTTCTCGCCCGAGCAGCGGATCGCCGCCGCGAACCGCCACGGCGTCGCGCCGGAAGCGCTGGAACACTTCTATGCCCAGCGCAACGCGCTGAAGGCGTCCATCACTCCGGAGGATGTCGCGCGGGCGATCCTGTTTCTCGCCTGCGACGAGAGCGCGGTCATCAACGGCGCCGGCCTCACGGTCGACGGCGGCGTGCCGACCGGCTACCTGCGCTGAAGGACAAGACGATGAACGCCTTCGATTCCGCTTTGGCCGCAGCCCCCCGCCAGGGGCACCCGCAGAGTTCTGCCCGACTGTTCGATCCGGTGACCTTCCGCGGGATAACCGCGCGCAACCGCATCATGATGTCGGCGATGTGCCAGTATTCGGCTGTCGATGGCATCGCCGACGACTGGCATCATGTGCACTACGCCTCGCGGGCCGTGGGCGGCGCGGGCCTGATCTCCTTCGAGATGACGGCAGTCGATCCGCTTGGACGCATCACGCCGGGTTGCCTCGGGATCTGGAGTGACGATCAGGCTGCCGCCCTCGCCCCCATCGTCGCCGACATTCGCCGCCATGGCGCGAAAGCCGGGCTTCAGCTCGGCCACGCCGGCCGCAAGGGCGAATATTACGATCAGGGCCTCGTCGCGCCGAGTGCGATCCGATTCCACGACGAATGGCCGGTGCCGCACGAACTCTCGATGACGGAGGTGGCCGACCTCGTCCTCCGCTACAGTGAAGCGGCGGCGCGGGCAGACGCGGCAGGCTTCGACTATGTCGAGATCCATGCGGCTCACGGCTACCTGATCAATCAGTTCCTGTCGCCGCTTTCGAACCGGCGCACCGACCGTTACGGCCTCGACCGCCGCCTGTTCCTGATGGAGGTGCTCGAAGCCGTCCGCGGCGCCTGGCCGGCCGAGAAGCCGATCTTCATCAAGCTGTCCGTCGTGGAGCGCGACGAGGGCGGCGCGACGGTGGCCAATGTCGTCGATCTCGCCAGCGCAGTCGCACCGGTGGTGGATCTCTGCATCGCCAGTTCCGGGGCGATGACACCGACCAGAGGCATCCGCATCGACAGCTTTCCCGGCTACCAGGTGCCATTCGCGGAGGCCTTGAAGCGCGAGGCCGGCGTGGCCGTGGCTGCTGTCGGAATGCTCGATCATCCCCTCCTCGCCGAGGAGGTGGTGAAGAACGGCCGGGCTGACGTCGTCGCCATCGGCCGGGAATTCCTGCGCGACCCCTACTGGCCGCTTCACGCCGCACGCGTGCTCGGCGTCGAGACCGAGTGGCCCAGGCAATACAAGAAGGCGAAAGACGACTGGAAGTATTTTCCGTAGGCCGATCTCGATTCTGACGACGTCCTTCTCCGGAGGACGGGTCAACACGGAAATTGATGCCTGATCATGTTCCATCCGGATCGCCCCGATCCTGACGGCACATGAGCCGGTCGACCTCGCACGCCATCCAACCCTGACCGACATAACGCTGCAACAGGAGCGAACGATGCCGCACGCCGGTGATATGCTGACTGAAATGCTGATCGAATACGGCGTCGAGTGTGTCTTCGGCATGCCCGGCGGCCAGACATCGGGGCTCTACGAGGGCATCTCGACGCGCCAGTCGCGCATCCGGCACGTCCTCGTGCGCGACGAGCGGAACGGGGTCTACGCCGCCGACGCGTACGCGCGCCTCACCGGGAAGCCCGGTGTGTGCGACGTGACCGTCGGGCCGGGCTGCACCAAGCTCACCGACGGCTTCGTCGAGGCGCTCAACGCCTCGATCCCGCTGATCGCGATCGTCGGCGAACTCCCGCGCGACTGGCTGCCGCTGAAGACGAAGGGCGTGGCGAGCCAGGGATTCGACCAGCTTTCCTACCTCAAGTCGATCTCCAAGGAAGCGTTCATGGTGCCGAGCGCCGCCGCGTTTCCGGAATTGATCCGCACCGCGTTCCGCATCGCCACCTCGCCGCGCCCCGGCCCCGTCGCGCTGATCGTGCCCCACGACGTCATGGATGCCGAGTGGGATCCGGCGGCCGCACCGGTGATGATCGACGACCGCTATGTCCGGATGCCCGCGCATCGGGCACGGGCGCTGCGGGAACATCTCGAAGCGGCGGCCACGCTCATCGGCAAGGCCCAGCGGCCTCTCGTGATCGCCGGCGGCGGCGTTCATGCATCCGGCGCCTATGACGAACTCGAGACGCTCGCGCGGACTTCCGGAGCCGTTGTCGCCACGTCGCTCTCTGGCAAGGGCGTGATCGACGAAACCGACCCGCTCTCGGTCGGCGTGCTCAACCCGATGGGCTCCAAAGCCGCGCTTGCGCTCGCCCCCGAGGCCGATCTCATCATCTGGTGCGGTTCGAAGGCGAGCCAGAACACCGCGAACAACTGGACGCTGCCGACCGCGAGCCAGGCGACCATCACCATCGACGACGATCCGCAGGAGCATGGCCGCACCTTCCGCCCGACCGTCGCGCTGTTCGGCGACATCCGCGAGGTGCTTCGCGAGCTCAATCCCATGCTCGTCGCACGCACGACGCCGGAATGGCAGACCCGCGTCTCGGCCGTGCAGGCCGAGCAGGCCGACGTCATCGCCGCCGACATGGCGTCGACGGCGGTCCCGCTCCATCCCGGTCGCGTACTGAAGAGCCTCGCCGCCCGTCTCGGCGAAGACGATGTCGTCATCTCCGATGCAAGCTTCGCTTCCGGCTGGATCGGCCAGTACCTGCCGGCGAAGAAGGCGGCCCGGCGCTTCCTCTATGCACGCGGACAGGGCAGCCTCGGCTATGCCGTCCCCGCCTCCATCGGTGTCTCGATGGTTCGCCCGGGGCGCCATGTGGTGACGATCTCCGGCGACGGCGGGTTCTCGTTCGCGATCGGCGAACTCGCAACCCAGGCCCAGAACGGCTTTCCCGTCGTCAACGTGGTGTTCAACAACGGCACGCTTGGCTGGCTGCAGATGTGGGAGAAGATCTTCTACAACGGCACCCGCCTCTCGGTGGATCTGGAATCGAACCTCGCGCGGCCGAGCTACGGGGCAGCGGGCGCCGGGCTCGGCCTCAAGGCCTTCTTCGTCAATCACCCGGACGAGATCGAGGCCGCGCTCGACGGCGCATTCGCCCACGACGGCCCGTCCGTGATCGAAGTCCGCACCGATCCGACGGCCACTCCGATCCACAGCCTGCGCCGCCGCCTCGAGAATCCCAACCCCGAACAGAAGCGGCCGGGCACCGTCTATGCGCTGCGGGCCTGGAAGCAGTCGCCCGACCTGCCGGACCTCGACCTGCCCGACTCCGACCCGGCCGCGTCCGGGCCGGGTGCAGCGAAGCACGCACCCGCGCTGATCGACGGCTGACACGACCGCCCAGGGAGGAAACAACCATGACCGTACAGCACAAGACCATCGTGGCCACAGGGCCAACGCCATCCGCCGCAACGGCCGCGTTCCTCGCCGCCGATCATCGCCTGTTCATCGGCGGCGGCTGGGTCGAGGCAGCGGAAGGCGGGCACCTCGAGGTCGAGAACCCCGCGACCGGCGAGATCGTCGCACGGGTGCCCGCAGGCACCGCCGCCGATATCGACGCTGCCGTAGCGGCAGCGCGGCAGGCCTTCGACAACGGCCCGTGGTCGCGCATCACGCCGTCCGAGCGCGGCCGCCTCGTATGGAAGCTCGCCGACCTTCTCGAAACCCATGCCGACGAGTTTGCCGAAATCGATTCCATCGACAACGGCAAGCCGGTCACCGATGCGCGTGCCGTCGACGTGGCCTTCTCCTGCGAGTTGCTCCGCTACATGGCAGGCTGGTCCACCAAGATCCACGGCCAGACGATCGCGCTGTCCTCGTCCGCGCCGTTCCATGCCTACACCCTCCGCGAGCCGGTGGGCGTCGTCGGACAGATCGTGCCATGGAACTTCCCGTTGATGATGGCGGTGTGGAAGGTGGCGCCGGCGCTCGCGGCCGGCTGTACCATCGTGCTGAAGCCGGCGGAGCAGACCCCGCTGAGCGCCCTCCGGCTCGCCCAGCTGGTCGAGGAAGCCGGTTTCCCCGCTGGCGTGTTCAACGTCGTCACCGGTCTCGGCGAGACGGCGGGTGCGGCGCTGGCGGCCCACCCGGACGTCGACAAGGTGGCCTTCACCGGTTCGACGGAGGTCGGCAAGCTGATCCTCGGTGCAGCCCGGGGGAACCTGAAGAAGGTGTCTCTGGAACTCGGCGGCAAGTCGCCGGTCATCGTGCTCCCCGATGCCGATCTCGACGTCGCGCTCGCCGGGGCCGCTTCGGCGATCTTCTACAACATGGGTCAGTGCTGCACGGCCGGCTCGCGGCTCTACGTTCATCGCAAGGTCTACGACCAGCTGATGGCCGGCATGGCCGCCGAGGCGGCCAGACTGCCGGTCGGAGTAGGCCTCGACCCGACCACCCGCATCGGCCCGCTGGTGTCGGCCGAACAGCTGGCACGCGTCTCCGGCTACATCGAAGCCGGGCAGCGGGAGGGGGCGACCGTGCTGACCGGCGGGCGCCGTATCGGCGATCGCGGCTTCTTCCTGGAGCCGACGGTCCTGACGGGCACCACGCCGGGAATGTCGGTGGTCCGGGAGGAGATCTTCGGACCTGTGGTGTGCGCGATGCCGTTCGACGACGACGACATCGATGCGATCGTCGCCGAGGCGAACAGCTCCATCTACGGCCTCGCGGCGAGCCTCTATACCCGTGACCTCAGCAAGGCCCACACCGTCGCCCGGCGCCTGAAGGCCGGCACGATCGGCGTCAACGTCCACCATGTGGTCGACGTCGCGCTGCCGTTCGGCGGCTTCAAGCAGTCCGGCTGGGGGCGTGAGATGGGTTACGCAGCGATCGAACTCTATACCGAGACGAAGTCGATCGCCGTCGCACTCTGACGCCGCCGATCGACTGCCAGCCGTAGACGAGGAGCCCCACACGCCAGGGGGCTCCTCCACGGCGTCGATCTGGCCCGGCATCGAAACATGCCTTGAGGCCAAACGTGCTGCCGCGCGAGATGCCGTCTCCGCCGCCGTCCGTGCCGTCCTTGCCTCCCAAGGGGGCCCCGTCGACCTTCCGACAAATGCGGATCCCGGAGGCACGGGACGACCGCAAGACCGGGGCGATTTGGGATCGAGGTCGTGCTAGACGAGCGCATGGTCGGACGCTTCACCCTCGTAGAACGCACTGCACGCCAGCAGGAGATCAAGAAGAGCCGCTTCAATGCGGTCGCCGGTCCCGTAGCGGATGAGGCGGCTGCGAAGGCGTTCATCGCGGCACAGTCGGATCCGTCAGCCAATCACAATTGCTGGGCGTGGCGCCTCGGCCAGAGCTACCGTTTCAACGACGACGGAGAACCGGGCGGAACCGCCGGCAAGCCGATCCTTGCGGCCATCGACGGGCAAGGTCTCGACTGCGTGGCCGTCGTCGTCACCCGCTGGTTCGGCGGCATCCTTCTCGGGAGCGGCGGTCTGATGCGGGCCTATGGTGGAACGGCGGCGCTGTGCTTGCGCGGCGCTGAGAAGGTGGCGCTCGTCGATGCCGTCTCCGGAACCGTCACGTGCGGGTTCAGTGAGTTGACGCTGGTCCAGGCGAGGCTCGGCGCGATCGCGGGCGTGCAGGTCGAGGTTCATGCGTTCACGGATACTGGCGCCATCCTTTCGGTGTCGGCACCGAAGTTGGAAGCCGACGAGGTCGGCGATCTCATTGCCAATCTGACCAGCGGACGTTCGGTGATCCGCTGGAATGAATAATCACGCCGGCTCGCAGTCGGCGCGGAATGCGCGACCGACACGGCGGAAGCGGCCGTCGATTCTGTTATCGCGGAACAGCCATCGCACCGAGCTTGCGACCTGAAACACGGGGGTCGCGGCGTATGGGCTCCGGTGAGCCGGGTCGCCTCTCACGGGCATGGCCGAGCCTGCCTGAAGCAGGCGAGCTCGGAGCGAAGCGCCGCTCACATCGAGCGACGTCTGCCGTCGTGGCTCACGCGAACCGACGCGCGCCGGCGACGCACACTACAACAAAGCCGGTCGCCGCGATCATGCTCCACGAGACCTGCTCCCCGACGAGAAGCCCGGCAAGCGCCAGCCCGAAAAAGGGCTGAAGCAACTGCAACTGGCCCACGGCGGCGATGCCGCCAAGCGCAAGCCCGCGATACCAGAAGACGAAGCCGATGAGCATGCTGAACACCGAGACATAGGCAAGGCCCGCCCACGCCTCGGCGCCGATCGGCGCCAGTGCTTCCGGCCGCGTGGCCGCGGCGATCACAGCCATCGGCGGGAGCGCGACCAGCAGCGCCCATGAGATCACCTGCCAGCCGCCAAGGCGGCGCGACAATCGCGCGCCCTCGGCATAGCCGAGGCCGCACAACAGCACCGCGCCGATCATGAGCATGTCACCTGTGACCGATGTCGCAGCGCCATTGCCGATCGCGAAGCCGGCGACGGTTCCGGCACCGGCGAGAGAGAACAGCCAGAAAGCCGGCCTTGGCCGCTCGCCACCGCGCACCACGCCGAACAGGGCCGTCGCCAAAGGCAGCAGGCCGATGAAGACGACGGAACGCGCGGCGGTGATGTGCTGGAGAGCAAGAGCCGTGAGCAACGGAAAGCCGATCACGACCCCCACCGCGACGACGACCAGCGGCCCGGCATCCGCGATGGCGGGGCGTTTCTGGGGCATGAGGCGCAGCAAACAGGCCCCGAGCAGCGCGGCGATGACCGCGCGCGCGGAGGTCAGGAACAGCGGCGTGAACCCGGCGACGGCAAGCCGCGTCGCCGGCAGCGAGCCGCTGAAGATGATCACGCCGATCAGACCGCTCCACCAGCCGCGTGCCAATGTGCCCTACTCCTTCGATTTCTACCCTGCGATACGCACGGCGGGCTGGCGGCGACAGGCACGCCTGTGTACGATTGCACCGAACAGTTGGCCGATACAGATCCATACAGTTGACCGCGCAAGAGTCTCCCACCACTCCGGTGCAGGGCCGCACGGAGATGGTCATGCAGGCGATCCGCCGCATGATCGTCAGCCGCGCGCTTTCTCCCGGCGACAAGCTGCCCTCCATCCGCAGGCTTGCGCGCGACACGGCGGTTTCGCCATCGACCGTGGTCGAAGCCTATGATCGCCTCGCCGCCGAGGGGCTGATCCGCCCACGCCCGGGATCCGGCTTCTACGTTGCGGCCACTATCACGCCCGCGGACGGCGTCGAGGCCCGTGCGCCGGCGGATCGGGCTGTCGATCCCTTCTGGGTGTCGCGTCAGTCGCTCGATGCGGGGCGGGAGACGCTGCGGCCCGGCTGCGGGTGGCTGCCGCCAGACTGGATGCCGCTTGCCGCCGTCCGACGCGCGATACGCGCCGCGGCGAAGATGGACGATGCCACGCTGGTCGAATATGGCTCCACGCACGGCTCGCCGGCATTGCGCCGCATGCTGGTGCGTCAGTTCGCATCCGAGGGGATCGAGGCAGGCGCCGAGCAGGTCCTGCTGACGAGTTCCGGCACGCAAGCGATCGATCTGATCTGCCGACATCTGCTACGACCCGGCGACGCGGTGTTGATCGATGACCCCTGTTATTTCAACTTCCGGGCACTGCTTCAGGCGCATGCGGTGCGGATCGTCGGCGTGCCCTACACACAGGCAGGACCCGACATCGCCCTGTTCGAGGAGGCGCTCGCGACGCACCGTCCCCGCCTCTATCTCACGAACGCCGCGCTTCACAATCCGACCGGAGCAACCCTGTCGCCCAGGACGGCCCACCGGATCCTCGCCGCGGCAACGGCCCATGATCTCGTAATTGTCGAGGACGAGATATTCGCGGACTTCGAGCCGGATCGCTCGGTCCGTCTCGCGGCGCTCGACGGGCTAGGCCGGGTGATCCGGATCGGCAGCTTCTCGAAGACTCTCTCGGCCTCGATACGATGCGGCTACATCGCCGCGAATCCCGACCTGGTGGAGGCGCTCGTCGACCTTCAACTGGCGACGGGGTTCGGCGGCCCGAGCCCGCTCGCCGCGGAACTCGTCCTGCGCACGCTCAGCGACGGCAGCTATTACAGGCATCTTGGCAGCCTGCGCGCCCGGCTCGCCAGACGGCGCCGCGAAGTTGTCGCCGACCTCGCCAAGCTCGACGTTCATCCCTGGACGTTGCCCCGTGGCGGCTTTTACCTCTGGTGCCGGTTGCCGTCTGCCGCCGATGCGTCGGAGGTGGCGAGACACGCCTTGGGCGACGGTATCGTCCTTGCACCGGGAAACGTCTTCAGCGTCGCGCAGACGGCGTCGGATTTCATGCGCTTCAATGTCGCTCAGATGAACGCAACTGTCCTTCGGCTGCTGCGGAACGCCCTCGTTCAGGCGACCTCGGGCTTGAGATAAATCATCCTATCAATGGATTCTCTGACGAAGAGCATTCCACCTGGTGTGTGTGGAAATTCGCGCGCAGTGGGCGCGCGGAGCCGTTTATCCCGGCCGACGTCGCCCTATGTCGCATCGCCCGTTGGCATGTCGGCGCCGTCGCAGGATGCGGACGAGGCGGGTAGCCATGATGCCAATGCGGTCCGCCCGACGTCGGTCAAGGCGTAGACACCCCGTTCCGAACGCTCGAACCAGCCGTAAACGTTGCGGCGAAGGATTTTCTGCACGTCGGGGACCGAGCCCTTCAGATCGCGCGGCCGCTGCGGTGACGACGCCATCGCGGCGGCGCAGGCAAGCGCCTGCTGCCGATATGCTGTCATGACGGGCTTTCGCGTGCCGCCGCCGGCGACGGGGTCTCCCTGGCGTCGCTTGTGCTCCTCCACCAGCCTTGAACGTCGACGGGAATCCTTTCGTGGCATCGGCGCCGTCGGGGCGACGAGAATGTCGACCCGGCCGCAGGTCGAAACGCCCAACAGGCCGAAGCCGAGACGCCGGCAGAGACTGCGGTAGCGCGGATCGTTTTCACGCCCCTTGCCCCGGGCGGAAAGTTGCGCCGCCAGCCAGACCTCGTCGCCGATGGTTGCCCGGTCCACGCCCTGAAGAACGAGTTCGAGGTTGAACGCCATTTTCAGCTCGGCGATCACCACCACCGCCGGATCGCCGTCCCGCAGGCCGACGACATCGCAGTGTCCGACTTCGCCCTTCACGGTGTAGCCGAACTGTTCGAGGAAGTGCTTGACGGGCAGATAAAGGGACGTCTCCACGTCATGCCTCCGGTTTCGGTCCTGCGGAGCATGGCCCGCCAGAGGTTTAGGAGCGGCAAACACGAGCGGGGGGCTGTGGCCGCGGCGCTAACATC
>JAEZMP010000296.1 GCA_023442215.1 Pseudomonadota bacterium | reverse complement strand
GTAATAGGTCACGCCCTGGGCCGCGATGTCATTCCGGCCCGCGATAGCCGAATTGATCTTGCGCAGGTCGTTCGGAACGTTCGTGACGATATCGGTCTTCTCAACGAGGAGCTTACCGCCCAGCGTCGTTCCCGTGTACATGGAATTCAGGAAGTCGGAGAACGCGGAATCGTCGCCCTTGTTGTTGAGATAAGTCCGCACCGACGTCGTATTGGACGACAGGAACGTCCTCAGGCTGTCGTTGAAGCTGGTGTCTTCGATCACCTGCCTGAAATTGTTGCCGCCGATCCACAGCGTCACCAGCGGATGGTCGCCATATTCGGACTTGGACAGCGCCTTGTCGCCAACGCAGAAGATGAAGCACTTCTCGGTGCCCTTCACCTTGTCGGTGAACTGCCCGACCTGCTGCTCAAGGTGCTGGATGACCGCGTATATCTTGGCGTCCGTCGCCGTTCCCGTCACCGCGCCGCCCCAGGCGAGGTTGTGGTCGGAATTGTAGGTCAGGCCGTTCATCGAGTTCAGATACTCGACCCAGACCCGGCCGTTCGAGAACCGGCCCTGATAATAGAGCGGACCGACGGGCTGGGTGATGCTGTCCTGGCTGAGATTGGCCGAACCGCCGAACAGGCTCTTGACCTGCTCCCAGGCGTTGCCGGCCCCGTCCTTGAGGCCGCTCAGGTACTTGGTCCGGGCATAGGTGCGCCCGGTATCGGACAGGCTGTCGCCGAGATCCCAGACGGATGTGTAGGTCGGCCCCGACGTCTGGGCCATCGCCGTCGTCGACAGCAAGGCCAATGAAGCAGCCAGTAGAATAGAGCGCATTCCCCGCCTCCAATTTCAAGAACCGGTGCTTCCTCATGCCCCCATGAAAGAAGCGCCGCATCGCTTTCCCGCCGTTCGAAGAACGGATGTTCAATGAGTGGATGTCACCGCCGGCCCGATCTTCCGGGTGGCCGGACGCGCCGGCGACAGCTGCTTCGCGCCGGCAGAGCCGGAAGCCGGCGACCGCGCGTCCGAACCGAAGCCCCGCGCACAGGTCGACGCCATAGCCAAGCCGGACTCTGCAAGGTTGGACTTTGCAAGGCCGGACATGGCGAGGCCGGAACGGCTGCCGATCCCGTTACGAAAGCCGCCATCGCAATCAGCGGCGGCCGACATACGTCGCTCTTGCCCGCAGCGACGGCTCACGCGCCGCAGCGGGATGGACGAATGCACATATCTGCCGATCAAGGCCCGCAGCCGACGCGCGACCGGGGATGGCTCCCCCCGCGTCCTTCAATACGCATATACAAGACCGTGCACCCCAAGACACAGTGTATCGCCCCAAAGGCATCCTTATAAGAACCCCCCGCAATGTCAATCTCAGTCAAAACCGGACGGTGGCGCACTATTTTTTCACTGTGTTTCTTTTCTTTCAATTTCTTTCAACTACACACCGCCGTCTTTGTCTTCATAATTGTGTTGATGGTGGATCTGCGCCTCCCGGTAGCAGCAACGAGCTAGCCAGGCCCGGATTCCGGCCGCGCGACCGTGAAAGGCCGCTTTCCGCCGGCTTCTTCACCCCTGCGAAGGCCGGACGCATCCTCCGGCGCACGAACGGGCGCGGCCAGGCGATGCGTGCGGATTTCCACGACTGTTGCGATATCGCACCTATGATTCCACACTCGTGCGTGAAATCTGTCGAATGTCTTGGTGACCGGGGGGCCCAGCGGATAGGATCGCGGCTTGAGTTGCAGCGTGGATTTCCGTCGGCGGACAAGAGCGTCGCGTTTTCCCGGGGGAACGGCGCAGGAATGAAATCGGGCGATCCGACGAGGCCTGCCGCAGCTGGCGGTGCGGGGCAATGGCGGTGCCATTCGTGGGGCAGCCCCGATGAATGCGGCCCCCGGCGGTCCGGCGCGGGCGACGCGACCGCAGGCGCGACCGTTCGCTTTCCCCCCGCCCCGCGAACCGCGGGTTTACCGGCATCGCAGGCGTTGTTTCAGCGCCGTTTCGTCGCCGTTCGAAACCAAAAGCCTTTCGCGGTATTGACTTGGCGCCCGGATCGTCCTTCGTCCCCGGCATCCGCGCTCCCCCGGCCGGTTCGTCGGCGACACGAGAGACCCTGCTTCTGATGTCTTCTTCCGATCAGCACCTTGTTACCAACGACGAACTGGTCGCCCTGCTCGACGTTCTGTCTTCCTGTGCCGGCGCACTGCCCTCCGGTTATGTCGGCGATGCGTGGGATGCCCACGTCCCGTTCGTTCTCTGGCTGTCGGCCCATCTCGCGCCGCGCGGCATCGTCAGTTTCCTGCCGGAGCCGACGACCGTCGTCGCGATGCTCGCGGACCGGATGCCGTCGGCCACGCTCTACTGCCCGCCGGAGGCCGGCCGCATCGCGCCCGCCTCCCGTGCCGCGCGCGCTCATTGGCTCGCCGACCGGCTCGGCGACCGGCTGCACCTGATCGAAGCGGCCGACGACATCTCCGCCGCCGCGGGAACCATCGACCTCGTGCTGGTGGACGGCGCCAGCGGCGACCTTCCGGCGGAGGAGCAGATCGCCGCCCTCGGCGGTGCGCTTTCGCCCCATGCCGTGGCGCTCGTCGCGCAGATCGCGCCGGCCCCCTCGTCGTCTGCCGGCACCCCGGGCACCGGCGCCTGGCAGGCCCTGCTGGCCGCCTATCCCGCCGCCTTCCCGGTGGGCAGAGGCCTCGCCGTCGTCCCGGTCGGCACCGTGCCGCTGGGCCTGCAGGCGCTTTCCGAGGCCGCGCGCGGCGAAGGCCTGCAGGGCCTCGAACGGCTGTTCGCCCGGCTCGGCTCGCTCTACGAAACCGCCTTCGGCGTCGCCGCGGAGCGGAGCATGGCCGCGGAACGGCGCGCGAGCGAGGCGGCCATCGCGAGCCGCCAGATCCAGCGCCAGCTTGCGCTTGCCCAGTCGCGGGCGGACGAGGCGCTGCGCGCCGCCGCCGAGGCCCACGCGGTGCTCGACGCGACGCGCGCCTCGGTCAGCTGGCGCATCACACGCCCGGTCCGCACCGCCTCCACCAGCTTTCCGGCCATCGCGCGGATATTGCGCCGGTTCGCGCGCAGCAATCCCGGCCTCGTCCACGAGGCGCGGTGGGCCGTTCGGGCCGCCGCGAATCTGGCCCGGCTGAAGGCGCCGCCGCCGCGCGTCGCCCTTCCCGCCCCGGCCGCCGCCACCGCGAAGGCGGGCCGGGAGCCGGTGCTGTGGTTCTTCATGGGCGACACCATCGACTGGCTGTCCGACCACAGCCACCTCACCGGCGTCGGCCGCGTCACGGCGGAGCTGTTCCGCGGCGGTGTCGAGGACCGGCCCCGGCCGCGCTGGCTTCCTGCCATCGCCACCGCCGGCGGCGCGGGTCTTGCCCAGGTTTCGGCCGGAAACTGGCGCGGATCGGGTCCGGCGATCGACGAACTGCGCGAGATCTGCGACGGCATTCCGGTGCAGGGCATGTCGGCGGCGGCGGGCGACCACGTGCTCTTCACCGGTGTGATCTGGAACGCCCACTATGTGGAGCTGATCGAGCGGCTGGTGCGCAACGGCCTTACCTTCAGCGTGCTCGTCCACGACATCATTCCGATCGACGAGCCGGAATTCGCCTCGCCCGAATTCACCGCCGGCTTCACGCTCTGGATGGACACGGTCGCCCGCAAGGCGAGCACGCTGTTCGT
Source organism: Pseudomonadota bacterium (assembly GCA_023442215.1). Taxonomy (GTDB): domain Bacteria; phylum Pseudomonadota; class Alphaproteobacteria; order Rhizobiales; family Segnochrobactraceae; genus Pseudoxanthobacter. The sequence goes on along the minus strand of JAEZMP010000296.1, from coordinate 8,077 downwards.
CTCGACCGATTTCGTGCGCCACCAGATCGAATCGTGGGCCCGCGAGATGAAGATCGCGCGCCGGCAGCCGATCGTCACGATTCCGTTCGGTCCGAGCATTGTGCCCGCGCCGGAGGCCACGAAGCCGCTGCGGCCCGGCGTGAGCGTGCCCTACGCACTCTCGGTCGGCACCATCGACAAGCGCAAGAACCAGGCGATGCTGCCGCGGCTCTGGCGCCGCCTGGTCGAGACGCTCGGGGCGGACAAGGTGCCGATGCTCGTGCTCGTCGGCCGCGACGATCTGCGCCTCGGCACCACGGACGAGAACGTCGCCGCGCTCGCGGCGGCCGGCCGTATCGCCATTCTGGAGGACGTGGCCGACGACGAACTCGCCGATCTCTACCGGCTGTGCCTGTTCACCGTGTTCCCGACGCTGAGCGAAGGTTACGGTCTGTCGATCTCCGACACCCTCGCCTACGGCAAGGTGCCGATCTCATCGGGCCTGGAGCCGATCCGCGAATATGCCGGCAACCTGCCCTGGTATTTCGACCCGCTCGACGACGACGACACCTACCGCGTGCTGAGCCGCGCGATCCTGAACCCGGACGTTCTCGCCAAGGCCGAGGCCCGCATCGCCGCGGAGTGGCATCCGAGTTCGTGGCGGACGGCTGCGGACGTCACGGCCGCCGCCCTCGACAGCTTCGTCAACGCCCGGGCGAACGGCGCGCGCATTCCCGACGAGCTACGGCTCGACCGCCCGCTCGAGGAGCTGCGCGCCAAGGCGCGGCGCTGGAGCGGCGGCGACCGCCCCGACGTTTCCATCCTGATCATCAACTGGAACGCCGCGGACATGACCCGGACGTGCGTGGAGCACATCTGGGAACACACTGAGGGGCTGACCTACGAGATCCTGATCGCCGACAACGGCAGCCGGCGGGCCGAGTTCGAGCCGCTGCGCGCGCTCGAACCCGATGTCCGGCTGGTCCAGCTCGAGGTGAACCGCTATTTCGGCGAGGCCAACAACATCATCGCCGAGCACGCGCGCGGGCGGTTCCTGTGCCTGCTCAACAACGACGTGTTCGTGCCGGAAGGCTGGCTGACCGGCCTTCATGCCGCGCTGACGGAGCGCCCGAAGGCCGCCGCCGTCGGGCCGGTGTTCCTGTTCCCCGACGACACCATCCAGGAAGCCGGCGGCAACATGGACCCGAGCGGCATTCCCGCCCGCTCGCTGCGCGGCAAGCCCGCGGCGGCCATCCGCAACATGCCGGCCAAGGCGGTGGACTACATCTCCGCCGCGGCGCTGCTTGTCCACCGCGACAGCTTCTTCGATGCCGGCGGCTTCGACCTCGCGTTCGAGCCGGCCTATTACGAAGACACCGACTTCTGCTTCAAGCTTGCCGCGCTCGGCCAGGAAGTCTGGCTGATCCCGTCCGTCACCGTCATCCACCTCGAAGGCTATTCGACCGACGAGAAGGCGATCCCCTCGGCGCGCAAGCGGGCGCTCGGCGATCTCAACCGCGGCAAGTTCCTGTCGCGCTGGGGCGACTATCTCGAAGACCGCCGCCCGGAGACCCTCGCCGCGACCCGCGCGCTGTTCACGCCGATGGCCCGGCGGCGCCCGGCGCCGCCGGCGGATGCGCGGCGCGCGCTGATCTACACGCCCTACAACCTGACGCCCGGCGGCGGCGAGCGCTATCTCCTGACGCTGGCGGATGCGCTCAGCACCCGCTTCAACGTCACGATCGCGACGCCGCATCCCTACAGCCACCTGCGGCTGACGAACCTCGCCTGCGTGTTCGGCCTCGACCTCTCGGGCTGCCGGATCGTCACGGAACTCGATCTGCCCGACGAGCCGGAATTCGACATTCAGGTGGTGATGGGCAACCACGTCACCCCGCCGATCCCGGCGCAGGCGCGCGACAGCTACTATCACTGCCAGTTCCCGTTCCCGCTGCCGGCCGACGGCACCCCGGATCCGGCGCTGCTGACGGGCTACCGCGCCGTGCTCGTCAATTCCGACTTCACCCGCCGGAACGTGCTTCAGGGAATGCAGCGATACAATCTGCCGATGGTGCGCACCGACATCCTCTATCCGCCCGTGCCGCCCTACGAGGGCGACGCGCGCGAGAAGAAGAAGCGGATGATCCTGACCGTCGGGCGCTTCTTCGTCGGCGGGCATGCCAAGCGCCACGACCTTCTGATCGAGGCGTTCCGCTCGCTGGCGCAGCGCGTCGGCGGCGACGTGGAGTTCCATCTCGCCGGCTCCTCCACCCCGGGGCCGGAACACATGGACTATCTGAACGGCCTGCAGGCGATGGCCGCCGACCTGCCGGTGGTGTTCCACGTCAACTGCTCCAACAGCGAGCTTGCCGGGCTCTACCGCGACGCCGCGATCTACTGGCACGGCACCGGCCTGGAGGAGAACCTCAAGCAGCATCCGGAACTCGCGGAGCATTTCGGCATCGCCATCGCCGAGGCGATGTCGGCCGGCTGCGTCGCCTTCGCCCTCAATGCAGGCGGCGCGCGCGAGATCATTACCGACGGCGAGGACGGCTTCCTCTACGATTCGCTGGAGATGCTGACGATGCGCACCGCCGCCATCCTGCGGCCGCAGAAGGAGCAGGAGCGGATCGAGATCGGCACGCGCGCCGCCGAACGCGCCCGCGCCTTCACCCCGGACCGCTTCATCGGCCACGTTCTCGAGCTGATTTCCTGAGCGTGCCCGTGCCGACCGCCATGCCGGCCCGCCGGGCTTGACCGCGCCGGTCCGGCGTGGCTGATGCCGGACGAGCGAACGGTCGGCGGCAGACAATGCCGCCGGCCGCCAGCGCACCCGGCCGCCCCCGGGGAGCAATCTCTGAGTTCGAGGACGTCATGGCCACCATCGCCGAGATCGCCGCCAGCCACAGCATCGCGGTGCTGGTCCCCTGCCACAACGAGGCAGCCGCCATCGGCGCGGTGGTGCGCGATTTCCGCCGCAGCCTGCCGACCGCGACGATCTACGTCTACGACAACAATTCGACCGACGAGACGATCCGGATCGCCGAGGAAGCCGGCGCCGTCGTCCGGCGCGAGACGCGGCAGGGCAAGGGTCACGTCGTCCGGCGCATGTTCGCCGACGTCGACGCCGACATCTACGTGATGGTGGACGGCGACGACACCTACGAGGCCGAGGCCGCGCCGCTGCTGATCGAGACCCTCGTCAACGACAACATGGACATCGTCAACGGCGCCCGCGAGGCCGTCGGCGACGCCGCGTTCCGGCGCGGCCACAAGTTCGGCAACCGCCTGCTCTCCGGCCTCGTCAGCGCCGTGTTCGGCAAGCGCAACGACGACATGCTGTCCGGCTACAAGGCGATGTCGCGGCGCATGGTGAAGTCGTTCCCGGTGAAGAGCAGCGGTTTCGAGATCGAGACCGAACTCCTCGTCCACGCGCTCGAACTCGACCTGCCCATCGGCGAGCGCCCGACGCGCTACCGCGAGCGCGGCGAGGGCTCGACCTCCAAGCTCCGGACCTATCGCGACGGCCTGCGCATCCTCTGGCTGATCAGCCATCTGATCCGCGAGGAGAAGCCGCTGCAGTTCTTCTCGACCATCGCCTTCGTCGTCTTTCTCGTGGCGCTGGCATTCGGCATTCCGGTGGTGCTGGAGTTCGGCCGGACCGGGCTGGTGCCGCGCCTGCCGACGGCCGTGCTCGCCATGGGCCTCGCGCTCGCGAGCCTGCTGGCGCTCAATGCCGGGCTTGTGCTCGACGGCGTGTCGCGCGGCCGGCGCGAGGCCAAGACCCTCGCCTATCTCGCCGTGCCGCCGCCCGGCCGCAAGGCCTGATCCTTCCGGCTGCCACCGCCTCTCGCCGCATCGCCCGTCGCGCGCCTCTCCGAGGCCGGCCGAACCCTCCGGACACATCCATGACCACGCCCCGCCCCTCCGCCGCCCCGCGTTCCGGCGGCATCGCACCGGCTATCTGGGCCTGGCTCGCCGTCTACCTCGTGTTCTTCGGGCTGTTCGGCCTCTATATCGGCGGCGACGGCACGCCGGATCTGCGCATCTATCACCGCTATAACGGCTTCGCGCTCGTCTCCGGCGGGCGGCCCGACGACATCGCGGCCGCGGGCCTCCAGAGCTATTTCTTCCCCGGCCTCGACGGGCTCTATTTCCTGCTGACCCAGACGCTGAACGACCATCCCGCCGCACTGCACGTCATCATGGCGCTGCCTTATGCCGTGGCCGCGCTCCTCGTCTATCTGGTGGGGCGGCGCGTGCTGCCGCAATCCTGGCCGCTGCGCGACGTGCTCGCGGGCGCGGCCGCGCTGTTCGGCGTCACCGGCTCGGCGAGCTTCTCCACCATCGGCACCACGATGAGCGAGATCCCGCAGGGCCTGCCGTTCCTGGCCGGGCTTGCGGTGTGGCTCGGCTGCGTGCCGCTGCGCGACCGCCCCGGCCTGCCGGTGTGGACCGTGGCGCTCGCCGGCCTTCTGGCGGGGGCGACCGTGGGGCTGAAGCTGACGTCGCTGCCGCTGTTCGTCGGCCTGTTCGTGGCGGTGATCGTCGCCGAGCTGCCACGCTGGCGCACCGGCATCGCCGCCGGGTTCGTGTTCGGCCTCGCCGGCGTGATCGCCGCCTTCGCCGTCGCCGGCTGGTGGTGGTGGCATGTCTATCAGCTCACCGGCAACCCGGTGTTCCCGGCCTTCAACGACGTGTTCCGCTCCGACTGGGTGGCCGCCGGCCGCTGGTCGGACGACCGCTTCAAGCCGCAGACCTGGCAGCACGCGCTGCTTTTCCCGGCGCTGTGGGCCTTCACCTATTCCAACCAGGCGATCGAACTCGCCATGCGCGATGCGCGGCTTCTGCTCGCGCTCGCCGCCATGCTGGCGCTGCTCGTATCCGTCGCCTTCGGGGGCCTGCGCCGCGCCGGTCCGCCGTCGCGGCGGGCGGCGGGTCTGCTCGCCCTCGCGCTCTTCATCGCCTACGGACTGTGGGAAGCGATGTTCGCGATCTACCGCTACAGCGCACTGATCGAGTGCTTCTCAGGCGTGCTGGTCTGCGCGGCGGTCGCCGCCTGGCTCCCCCGCCGCATGATGGCCTGCATCGGGATCGCGGCCGTCGTGGTGATCGGGATCGCCACCGTCTGGCACACCCACTATCCGTGGTGGGACAGGTCGCGCCCGAACGTGCACGCCGTCGAGATCAACCTCCCGCCCGTGGAACCGGGCGCGCTGGTGGTGTTCCTCGATCCGGGAGCCTTCTCCTATCTCATCCCGGATCTTCCGACAGGCGTGCAGGTGATCGCGCCGAACAGCAACCTCGTGAACCCGGATGCCGAGGGCACGCTCCGGCCGCGGATGGAAGCCGCGATCCGCGCGTTCGACGGCCCGATCTGGGGCTTCGAGAACCTGAAGGACTATCCGGGGGCCGCCGACAGCGCGCTTCAGCATTACGGCCTGAAGCGGACCGGCGAGTGCGCGCCGATCACCTCCACCATCGATGCCGTCCCGGCGCAGGGCTGCCGCCTCGAGAAGGTGCCGCCGACACCCTGATGCGATTGCCGACGAACGCCGCGCGGCCCGGCCTCCGTCCTCCGGCGGTCAGACCCGCGTCATGCGGTTCCAGGCATCGAGCCCGGCGATCTTGTAGGCCTCGGCAAGCGTCGGGTAGTTGAACGTGTTCTCGATGAAATAGTCGATGGTGCCCTTGAGGTTCAGCACGGCCTGGCCGATGTGGATCAGCTCCGTCGCGCCCTCTCCCAGAATGTGCACGCCCAGCAGGCGGCGCGATTTCGTCGAGAAGATCATCTTCATCATGCCGGCGTTCAGCCCCATGATGTGCCCGCGCGAGGTTTCGCGGAACCGCGCGATGCCGCATTCGTAGGGAATGCCGCGCTTGGCGACCTCTTCCTCCGTCATGCCGACGGTGGAAATCTCCGGCACGGAATAGATGCCGTAGGGGAAGAATTCCGGCGGCGGCGGCGGTTCGAGGCCGAAGGCGTGGCAGGCGGCGAGCCGGCCCTGCTCCATCGAGGTGGAGGCGAGGCTCGGGAAGCCGATCACGTCGCCGGCGGCATAGATGTGCGGCACCGAACTCTGCAGCGTCTTCGGATCGACGGTGATCCGGCCGCGATGGTCGGTCTCGATGCCGGCCGAGGCGAGGTTCAGCCGGTCGGTTGCGCCGACGCGGCCGGCGGCGAACAGCAGCATGTCGGTCGCGACCGTGCGCCCGTTGGCGAGCCGCGACACCGGGCCGGAGGTTCCGAGTTCGATGGAGGTCACGGCCGAGCCGAGCCTCAGGGCGACGTTGCGGTCCCTGAGTTCGTGCACGAACTCCTCGATCAGTTCCCGGTCGAGGAAGTCGAGAAAGCTCGCGCGCGGCTCGATCAGCGTCACCGCGACGTCGAGCGCACTGAAGATGGTGGCGTATTCGACGCCGATCACCCCGGCGCCGATCACGGTCAGGCTGCGCGGCAGGCGCGGCAGCTCGATGATCTCGTCGCTGTCGAACACGTTGGTGCCGTTGAAGGGCACGTAATCCGGCCGGAACGGCCGCGTGCCGCAGGCGATCAGCACGTGCGCGGCACTGAACGTGCGGCGCTCGCCGTCCTCCGAGGTCACCTCGATCTCGTAGGGAGAGACGAACCGTGCCTCGCCGCGCGCCGTCTTCACCGCGTTGCGGCTGAACTGGTGCTCCAGCACCTCGACCTCGTGGTCGAGCGTCTTGTGCAGGCGGATCAGCAGGTCCTCGGCGCCGATATCCTGCTTCACCCGGTAGGACCGCCCGTAGAAGCCGCGCTCGCGCCAGCCGGACAGGTTCAGCACGGTCTCGCGCAGGGTCTTGGAGGGGATGGTTCCGGTATGGACCGACACGCCGCCGACCCGGCGGCCCTTCTCGACCACCAGCACGGATTTGCCGATCTTGGCGGACTGGACGGCGGCGCGGCGACCCGACGGACCGCTGCCGATGACGACCATGTCGAAATCGTACATGAAACCGGCTCTTCTCGACGAGGAACGGAACGAGGCGGGAGCGGGCGCCGTCCTGGCGGACGATGCCCGGGGCGCAACCCGTGCAGGTGGAACGCCACCGGAATGCGATGCACGATCAATGCCAAGAGAGGATGACAGCGAAGACAGGATGGCGGCCGCCGCCGCGCGCAGTTCCGCTGCGGCGCGCTCCGCGCGGGTCCGGCCGGCTTCAGGGACCGAACACCGACCAGCCCATGGTGCGCGCCAGCCTTTCCAGCGCGATGGCGCCGAGCTGGGAATTGCCGACCTGGTTGAGCCCCGGCGACCACACCGCGATCGACGCCTTGCCGGGGACCACCGCCAGGATGCCTCCGCCGACGCCACTCTTGCCGGGAATGCCGACATGGAAGGCGAAGTCGCCCGAGCCGTCATAGTGGCCACAGGTCAGCATCAGCGCGTTGATGCGCCGGGCGCGCTGGCTCGACACCACGCGCCCGCCTGTCTCCGGATTGCGGCCGTCGGTGGCGAGGAAGCGGCCCGCCATGGCGAGCTGCCGGCAGCTCATGGCGCTCGCGCACTGGTGGAAATAGACGCCGAGGGTCTTGTCCGGGTCATGCTCCAGGTTGCCGAACGCCTTCATGTAGTTGGCGAGCGCGACGTTGCGGTACCCCGTCTCGGTCTCCGACCGCGCCACGGCCCGGTCGACCACGATGCTCTCGTCGCCCGCGAGGAAACGGAGGAAATGCAGGATCTGCCCCAGCGCCTCGCGGGGCTGATGCTGGGAGAGCACCACATCTGTCACGACCAGCGCACCCGCATTGATGAACGGATTGCGCGGCACGCCCTGTTCGCGTTCGAGCTGGACGATGGAATTGAACGGATTGCCGGACGGTTCGCGGCCGACCCGCTTCCACAGGCTGTCGCCGACGAGGCCGAGCGCCATCGTCAGCGTGAACACCTTGGAGATGCTCTGGATCGAGAACGGCTCCTCCGCGTCGCCCGCGGTGAACACCTCGCCATCGTTGGTGACGACCGCGATGCCGAACCGGGCGGGATCGACCGTGGCGAGTTGAGGAATATAATCCGCGACCTTGCCCCGGCGCGTCTCCTTGGCCATGGTGTCGGCGATGTCGTTCAGGACT
>JAEZMP010000177.1 GCA_023442215.1 Pseudomonadota bacterium | reverse complement strand
ACCTGCCGCGCTGTCACCGGCACGTCGCTCGCAATGATGCCGGCCTCGATCAGGTGGCGGATCTCCTGCCGGGGCAGGATGCCGGCCGTCGCGTCGCTCATCGTCCATCCTCGCTGAAGCGGCGCCGGCCGATGTGCATCCCCGCCCCCCGGGGAAAATCGCGCACGAACCGGTGCCGCCGCCGTTTCCTTCTGCTAGCCGATCATGAGCCGCCTGTACAGGAAGCCGCGTTCGGCGTTGACGCGCCCGGCCGGGGGGAATAAGTACGAAGGCGTTCCGTGGTGATTTGGCCGGCCGGCTTGCAGCCACGTTAAACAACTCGCTAAAAGGCCGAGTGGGCATCCGTCCCGGACGGCGGGGCCCGTGCCGGATAGCGGTCAGGGCGGAGCCCGCCGCATCCCGTCATGGGGTTCCGCCGCGGCGTTCGTTGACCCGGCTCGGCATCTGTCGGCCGGGTTTTTTGATGCCCGAACGGGAACCGCCGGAGGTTCGACCCATGACCAAGACCACTGCTCCCCAATCCCCCCGCCGCTACCGGCCCGCGACCGAACTGGTCCACGGCGGCACCATCCGCTCCGGGTTTGGCGAGACGTCCGAGGCGATGTTCCTGACGCAGGGCTTCGTCTACGAGACCGCCGAGGCCGCGGAAGCCCGGTTCAATGGCGAAGATCCCGGCTTCATCTATTCGCGGTTCTCCAACCCGACCGTCGCGATGTTCGAGGAGCGCATGGCGCGCCTTGAAGGCGCGGAGGATGCCCGCGCCGTGGCGAGCGGCATGGCGGCGGTGACCGCAGCCCTCCTGTGCATGCTGAAGGCCGGCGACCACGTGGTGGCGCCGCGCGCCATGTTCGGCTCGTGCCTCTACGTCATCGAGGAACTGCTGCCGCGCTTCGGCGTCGCCTCCACCATCGTCAACGGCACCGACCTCGATGCCTGGCGCGCCGCCGTGCGGCCGGAGACCAAGGCGTTCTTCCTGGAATCGCCCACCAATCCGACGCTGGAACTCGTCGACATCGCCGCCGTAGCCGAGATCGCGAAGTCGGCCGGTGCCACGCTGATCGTCGACAACGTGTTCGCGACCGCGCTGCACCAGTCGCCGCTCGAACTCGGCGCCGATGTGGTGATCTATTCGGCGACCAAGCACATCGACGGTCAGGGCCGCTGTCTCGGCGGTGTGATCCTGTCTTCGAAGAAGTGGATCGCCGACCACCTGCACACCTTCCTGCGCCAGACCGGACCTTCGATGTCGCCGTTCAATGCCTGGGTGCTGCTGAAGGCGCTTGAGACGTTCCCGCTGCGCGTGGAACGCCAGACCGCCACGGCCGCCCGGCTTGCCGACCATCTCGCCGGCAAGCCCGGCATCGCGCGCGTCATCTATCCCGGCCGCGCCGATCATCCGCAGGCCGATCTCGTCGCCCGGCAGATGCGCGGCGGCTCGACGCTCGTGGCGTTCGAGTTCGAAGGCGGCAAGGAAGCGGCCTTCGCGTTCTCCAATGCCTTGCGACTCATCCGCATCTCCAACAATCTCGGCGATGCGAAGAGCCTCATCACCCATCCGCAGACCACCACGCACCAGCGCCTTTCCGAACAGGCGCGCCAGGCGCTCGGCATCGGCGGGGGACTGCTCAGGCTTTCCGTCGGGCTGGAGGACGTCCAGGACCTGATCGAGGACATCGACGCCGGCCTTGCAGCGGCGGGTGTTGCGGCCGGCCGGCCGCGGGTGGCGAAGGCCGGATAATAAGAGACGGAGGCAGGCCGACATGGCGGGTGAGGATTCCGGCGGACCCCAGGCGGGCGGCGGGAAGGACAGCGCGGCGGGAGCCGGGTTCGACTTTCTGGTGAACACGCCGCCGACCGGCGCGGTCGGCACGCTGCTCCTCGCCCACGGTGCCGGGGCGGCGATGGATTCGTCGTTCATGAACCGCTTCACCGGCCATGCCGTGCTCGCCGGCCTCTCCATCTACCGCTTCGAGTTCGCCTACATGGCCGAGCGCCGGCAGAGCGGGCGCAAGCGCCCGCCGCCCGCAGCGGCCAAACTCGTGGGCGAGTTCCGCGAGGCCCTCGACCGCTGCCTCGCGCTCACCGAAGGGCCCGTGCTGATCGGCGGCAAGTCGCTCGGCGGACGGGTCGCGGCGATGCTCGGCTGCGAGGACGATCTCGACCCGCGGGTCGCAGGCGTCGTCTGCCTCGGCTACCCCTTCCACGCCCCCGGCGATGCCGTGGGCGATACCGCAGCGGCCCGGCTCGCGCCGGTCGAGATGCTGCGGCGCCCGACGCTGATCGCCCAGGGCGAGCGCGACCCGTTCGGCAATTATGACGAGGTGTCCGCGCTGAAGCTGCCGGACAATGTGCGCGTGCTCTGGTGCGAGGACGGCAGCCACGACCTCGCCCCGCGCGGCGGCTCGCCCGCCACGTGGGAAGGCAACCTGCGCGCCGCCGCCCAGGTCGCGGCGGCCATGCTCGGCTGAGGTCGCCGGCAGGGGCGCGGGCGGAAGCAACCCGCCTGCCCCGCTCCGGCATCGGGGCTGCCATGCCCCCGCCCCTGTGGACAAGACGGCCGCTCACCCGCTACAGCACCGCCCAGACCGAGCCGCGCCATGCCTGAAGCGCGCCTCGCCCGGACGCGGCCCCGCCCGCCCGGCGGCGCGATCGCTTCGGCCGGCGGACACGGGCGCCATGTCGCAACGACAGAGTCGCAACCACAGACGGATCCGCAGCCGTGGGCGCATCGCATTCCCTTTCCCCCGTTCCTTCCTCCGCCGTGGAGACGCGCCCGATCGACGGCAAGGCGTTCGCCGCCGGGCTGCGCGCCGAGATCAAGGCCGAGGTGGCGGCGCTGAAGGCAGCCCACGGCCTGACGCCCGGCCTTGCGGTCGTGCTGGTCGGGGAAGACCCGGCGAGCCAGGTCTATGTGCGCAACAAGGGCCAGCAGACGCTCGAGGCCGGCATGGCCTCGTTCGAGCATCGCCTGCCGGCGACCACGACCGAAGCTGAACTCATCGCGCTGGTGAACCGCCTCAACGCCGATCCGGCGGTGGACGGCATCCTGGTGCAGCTGCCGCTGCCAAAGGGCATCGACGAGCGTGCGGTGCTCGCCGCCATCGATCCCGCCAAGGACGTCGACGGGTTCCATGTCGTCAATGCCGGACGGCTGGCCATCGGGCTCGATGCACTGGTGCCCTGCACCCCGCTCGGCTGCCTGATGCTGCTGAAGCATCATCTCGGCTCGCTGTCGGGCCTTGAGGCCGTGGTGGTCGGGCGCTCCAACATCGTTGGCAAGCCGATGGCGCAGCTCCTGCTCAAGGAAGACTGCACGGTGACGATCGCCCATTCGCGCACCCGCGACATCGCCGCGGTCTGCCGGCGGGCCGATATCCTCGTCGCGGCCGTCGGCCGGCCGCAGATGGTGCGCGGCGACTGGATCAAGCCTGGCGCCACCGTGATCGATGTCGGCATCAACCGCGTGCCGGCGCCGGAACTCGGCGAGGGCAGGACGCGCATCGTGGGCGACGTCGCCTATGCGGAAGCGCAGGGTATCGCCGGGCTGATCACGCCGGTCCCCGGCGGCGTCGGGCCGATGACCATCGCCTGCCTCCTGCGCAACACCGTCACCGCAGCACGACGCCGCGCCGGCATCTGACCGGCGCAGGCATCCGGTCGAATGCCGAGCCGTTCCGGGTGGAGGATCTCCGCCCGGCAGCCTGGGCCTATTCCCGCCGCAGCACGCGGTCGATCAGCACGTCGCTCCACAAGGTCGACTTGTGCGCCGCCTTGATGCGCGCGGGATCGTAGTCGCGATCGACCCATTCCAGGAAACTCAGGCCCGCCGGCTCGCCTTCGGCGCGGTAGCGGTCGAACATCAGGTCGAGCACGCCGGTCTTCGACGACCGGATGTGGCCGAACCGCAGCGAAAGCTGCTTCGCGGCCTCTGCCACCGGCTTTCCCCGCGCGAGGATCAGGTAGAGCGCGGAGGCGAGGCCCGCCCGGTCCGAGCCGGACTTGCAGTGGATCAGCGCGGGATATTCGATGCGCTCGAACAACGCGGCGGCATCGTGGATCATCTCACGGGTCGGCGCACCGCGCGACCATAGCGGCAGGGTTTCGAGGGTGAGACCCTCACGCTCGCAGGCGTCGCGTTCGAGCGCGAACGCGCCGAGTTCGCGGTCGCCCCTGAGCCAAACCACGGTGCGGATGCCGTTTCGTGCCGCCCACGCGATATCGAGCGGCGAAGGCTGCGCCGAGCGCCACAGCCGGTCATCGACCCTGTGACGGTTGCGGTAGAACAGGCGGAAGATGCCGGCATCGACCACGATGAGGTGCAGCCACGCCTTCAGCCGCCGGCGCAGGCCGACGATCGGCCGCCGGCTCTTTGCCCGCAGCCTGTCGCGGTGCCGCTCACGGCCCTCGGCGTCCCGGAAGAATTTCAACGATCCCGCACCCGGTTCGATCGGCTGGCTCGGCAGTGAAGCCCACGCCATGTCGGGCCGCTTTTTGACCGATCCGGCCGGCTCGCGCAAGCGCGCCCGCCCGCATGGCCGCCGCGCGACCGTCGCAACGGCTGCGACGGGCAATGTAAGCCGGCTCATTCGCCTGGATTGACGCACGTTTGATCACCGGGCGGCGTGCGCGGGAGCGGAATCGCGCCGCGCCCTTGCGCCCGCCGCAAACCGCTGCGACGATGCCGTTTGCGTGGAAACACGGCGTGGAGTTCCGAACCGAAGGCCTCGACAAGAACATCAACGAGGAGACCGGCGATGAGCGGAAACGATCGCGGCGCGTTGAGCGGAGACGAGGCGCACCCGGCGCCACCCTCGGACGCCCGCGCCCCCGACGGCGAGGCCGTGCTCGGGGACGTTCGCCTGGAAGAGGACGAGCAACCCGTCGCCGCGCCCCGGGCGGCCGCACCGCGCTGCATCGCCGTGGTCGGCCCATACGGCAGCGGCAAGACCTCACTGGTGGAAGCGATGCGGCTGCGCGGCGACGATGCCGTTCGCGCCGCCGCCTGCCGCGACGGCGGTCATGCGGCCGCGGCGCGCCACGACGCGGGCCGGACAGCGACCATCGCCCGTGAAGCCACCGACAGCCCGGAAAGCCGCGTCCATGCCATGGGCACCGAGGCGACGGTGACCGGGTTCGCGTTCATGGGCGACGACTACGCCCTGGTCGACTGCCCGGGCTCGATTGAGTTCTGCGCCGAGATCGACGGCGTGGTGGCGGCCTCCGACCTCGCGCTCGTGGTGTGCGAGGCCGATGCGCGCAAGCTGCCGGCGCTTCAGGTCATTCTCAAGAATCTGGAGGAGCGCGGCATTCCCCGCGTGCTGTTTCTCAACAAGATAGACCGCGCGGACGGCGGCATCCGCGAGACGCTGGAGATGCTGCAGGGCGCGAGCCGCACGCCCCTGGTGCTGCGGCAGATGCCGATCTGGCGGGACGGCATCGCCACCGGCTTCGTCGACCTCGCGCTGGAGCGGGCCTATGTCTATCGCGAGCACGCGGCGAGCCGGGTGATGGCGATCCCCGACATTGAGCGCGCGCGCCAAGTCGAAGCGCGCTTCGAGATGCTGGAGCGGGTCGCCGACTATGACGATGCGCTGCTGGAAGAACTCCTGTCGGACATCGAGCCGCCGCGCGACCGCGTGTTCGACGACCTCGCCCGCGAGATGGCGGAGGGGCTGATCTGCCCGGTGTTCATCGGTTCGGCGGCGCGCGGCAACGGCGTCTTCCGCCTGATGAAGGCGCTGCGTCACGAATCGCCGTGCGTGGACGCCACCCGGAGCCGCCTCGGGCTCGACGCGGACGGCGGCACGGTCGTGCAGGTGATGAAGACCTTGAACGATCCCCATCTCGGCAAGCTGTCGCTCGCCCGCGTGCTGTCCGGCAGCCTCGCCGAGCAGGCGACGCTGTTCACGGCATCGGGCGCGCAAGTGCGCTCGACCGGGCTCTACCGGCTGGAGAAGGGCCGGGAGCCGGTGCGGCGTGGCCCGGCCGGCGACGGCGAGATCGCCGCCCTCGCCCGGCTCGACGGCGTCGCCACCGGCGCGACGCTGACCTCCCGGCGGGGCGGCGGGCTCGACCAGATCGCGCTCGCCCCGCCGCCGCCGGTGCTTGCCGTCGCGGTCGCCCCCGCCGAGCGCAAGGACGAAACCAGATTGACCGGCGCCTTGCAGAAGCTGTGCGAGGAGGACGGCGGCCTTGCCGTCGTCGCGGATCCTGTCACCGGCGAGAT
>JAEZMP010000294.1 GCA_023442215.1 Pseudomonadota bacterium | reverse complement strand
CGCAGGCTCGGAAGCACGCGGCCGTCGAGGAAGCGGCCTTCCGGGTCTTCCTTCTTGATGGCGCGCAACGCCGTCGGGGCGGTGAACAGCGCCACCACGTTGTTCCGCTCGATCACCCGCCAGAACTGGCCCGCGTCCGGCGTCCCGACCGGCTTGCCTTCGTAGAGCACCGTGGTGCAGCCGTGCAGCAGCGGCCCGTACACGATGTAGGAATGGCCGACCACCCAGCCGATGTCGGAGGCAGTGAAGAAGGCTTCGCCCGGGTTGAGGCCGTAGATCGCGTGCATGGTCCACTTGAGGGCCACCATGCCGGCGGTGTCGCGGACGACGCCCTTCGGCACGCCCGTGGTGCCGGAGGTGTAGAGGATATAATGCGGGTCCGTCGCCTCCACCGGCACGCAGGCGACGCGCCGGCCGGCGGAAAGCGCCTCGGCGAACAGCGCGCCCGCGTCGGCGTCCTGGCCCTCGTGCAGCACCGCCGCGCATTGCGGACGCTGGAAGACGAGGTTGCACGCCGGCTTGTGCCGCGACAGCGCGATCGCCTCGTCCACCAGCGGCTTGTAGGCCACCACGCGGCCGGGCTCGATGCCGCACGAGGCGCTGACGATGACCCGGGGCTCAGCATCCTCGATGCGGGTCGCGAGTTCGCGCGCCGCGAAGCCGCCGAACACCACCGAATGCACCGCGCCGAGCCGGGCGGCCGCCAGCATGGTGATCACCGCTTCCGGGATCATCGGCATGTAGACGACGACGCGGTCGCCCTTGCCCACGCCGTGGTCGGCCAGCACGGCGGCGAACGCTTCGACGCGGGCGGTCAGCTCGGCATAGGTGAAGACCGCGCGGGTGCCGGTGACCGGGGATTCGTGCACCAGCGCGCGCTGGTCGCCCCGCCCGGCGGCGACGTGGCGGTCGAGGCAGTTGTGGGCGACGTTCGAGGTGGCGCCGGGAAACCAGCGGCCGTAGACGCCGAGCGCGGGGTCGAACGGCGTGTCCCAGGACGAGAACCAGTCGATGGCGGTGGCCGCTTCCGCCCAGAAGCCCGCCGGATCGTTCCGCCACGCTTCGTAGACCGCGTGATAGCGGCTGGCCTCGCTCCGTTTCATTCCGTTCTCCCTCCCTGAACGCCTGCCCGGCCGGCTCCGGTGCCGGGGCGCGATTGCGGCCCGGCGGCGTGCGGCTCCGGCGCGAAGGTCGCGCGCAAGCGGCAGCGCCGGGCGGCGCCCGCGAAACGGGCGCCCGTCTTTATGGTGCAAATCCGGTTTCGAGCGGCCCGTTGCGACGGGCCGCGCCTCCCTTGCGCCGCATTGAGATGCGGTCTTCGCCTTCCCGCAGGCGGCACCGCCGGAACCAACATCCCCCCGGCGGCGTCATGTGCCTGCAGCGTCTTGTAGCGCTTGCACGAAAACGGCGAAATTAGCCCATCGGCCTAGAGACTTGCGGGGAACAGGCCCGCCGGCCCGCGGCCGGGCGACTGCCGCCGTTCGCACGGCATCGTCCGGCGTGTCCTACCGTTCATGTACCGTTCAGCGGTCCGCCGGTATCACGCCCCAAACGGGCCCGGAGGAGGACGATGAACGCAGCGAACCGCTTCAGGGACCACCGCATCGATTTCTGGCGCGGCGTCGCCCTCGTCATGATCTTCGTCGATCATATCCCCGGCAACGTCTTCGAGGCCTTGACCATCCGCAACTTCGGCGTTTCGGACAGCGCCGAGATCTTCGTGTTCCTGTCGGGGTTTTCGGCGGCGCTCGCCTATTTCACCCGCTATCTCTCCGGCGAGCCGGTCTACGCCACGGTGCGCGTCTACCAGCGCGTCGGCAAGCTCTACATGGCCCACGTCGTGACCATCGCGATGGCGGTGGCGCTGTTCTTCGGCGCGGCGATCTGGTTCTCCGATGCGCACTGGACCCGCGTCCACGGTCTCGACTACCTGATCCGCGATCCTGTGCATGCCATGGTCGGCATGGCCACGCTCGCCTACCAGATCGGCTATTTCAACATCCTGCCGCTCTATGTGGTGCTGCTCGCCGCGCTGCCCGTGCTGATGGCGATCGCGGCCCGCAACCTGCTTTTCGCGCTCGCCGGCTCCTTCGGCCTCTATGTCGTGGCCCATCTGGCGGGCTGGTCGCTGCCGAACCTGCCGGCGGACGGCCGCTGGTTCTTCGATCCGCTGTCGTGGCAGCTTCTGTTCACCATCGGCTTCGCCGCCGGCGCGCTCTATCGCGGCGGTCAGCCGGTCGGCTTCCATCCGGTCGCCTACGGCCTCGCCCTGGCGGCGCTAGTCGCCGGCGCCGTCATCAAGTTCGGCAATCTCTGGCCGGCCGACGACGCGCTGCCGATCCCGAACTTCATGTACACCTTCGACAAGGGCTCGCTCGCCCTGCCGCGGATGCTGCACGCGCTGGCGCTGATCTATGTCGTCGCCCACCTGCCCTATCGGTGGATCGACGAGCGGGTCATGCGCGCCGCCGAGCGCAATCCGTTCTCGCGGATCGGCCGCCATTCGCTGGCGATCTTCTGCACCGGTTCGCTGCTCGCGGTCGCCGGCCAGGTGATCGAGCGTGCCACCGGCGGCGGCTTCGCGGTCGATGTCGTGGTGGTGTTCGTCGGCCTCGCCATCCAGCTCGGTCTGGAGCTCTGGCTCGATCTCTGGAAGGCGATCACCGCGCCGCGTCCGGCGGTCCGCACCGAGCCCGAGGCGCTGCGCGGGCGGGCGAGATCGACGGCCTGAGGAAAAGCCCCGCGTCGCGGGAAGACCTCCATCAGACGAATCGGGCCGCCCGGCGGATGCCGGCGGCCCGACGGTATCTTCAAGGCCGGCCGCCTGCCCGGAACGGGAACCGGCGGCGCCTTGCGTCAGTGGATGGAGGGGGATGCCGCCGAAATGCGGTCGATCTGTTCCTTGACCTGAAGCTTGCGTCGCTTGAGCGCGGTCAAGAGGATGGTGTCGATGCTCGGATGGCTCTGTGCGTCCTGAAGTTCGCGCTCCAAGGCAGCGTGACGTCGGTTCAGCTCGGCCAAATGGGACTCGATCGACATGGATGATATCTCCCTGTTTCGTTTCGGCCATCGTCGGAGGCAGCCTCTCGGCGGGCCGCTCTCCCGACAACGGGAGTGTCGCACTTTTAGCGCCCGTTGCGAAGCCACCGGTGCTGTCTCCATAGTTCGAGTTGGGCATGCCGGCGGCCGGTTCAAGGGGTAAGCCGCGAATGTTTTCCGGCTCACGAGGGAGCCTGCCGCTGCGGCCGGCCTCTTCCGCCATCTGCAAGTCCCTCGGGTTCCATGCTATGGTGGCGACGGTCTGGGCGGCGCGCCGCTGTGCCGGGCCGAAAGCGAGGGGTGGCCGGCTCACGCGTTTGTGCGCATGGCCCGGCGGAGAAGATGGGCGGCTGATGGCGACCGGATTGTTTCGTTCCGAAGTCCTCGATCGGTGCGGGGTGGCCGCTGAATGACCGAGGAAGAGGAGACCGCCGTCCGCATGGAACTCGCCCGCCTGCGGCAGGAGCATCGCGATCTCGATGCGGCGATCGCGGCGCTCGCGCAGTCCACCCACGCGGATTTCATCCAGGTGCAGCGGCTGAAGAAGCGCAAGCTTCTGCTGAAGGACCGCATCACCTTCCTTGAAGACCAGATGCTGCCCGATATCATCGCCTGAACGCGGCGGATGCCGGGCGATTTCCCGGCGAACGTCCTTGCTTCGGGCAGGGCTTTCCATTAATGGCCCGGCTTTCCCCGCGCATCCGCCGCGGTGCGAGCGAAAGGCTTGAGGGGCATGGCTGAAAAGACGCCGCCGATTGCGATCATCATGGGCTCCACGTCCGACTGGGCGACGATGCGCCATGCCTCCGAAACCCTGATCGAGCTCGGCGTGGAGCACGACATCCAGGTCGTGTCGGCCCACCGCACCCCCGAGCGCATGTTCGCCTTCGCGAAGTCCGCCCGCGACGAGGGCTTCAAGATCATCATCGC
>JAEZMP010000129.1 GCA_023442215.1 Pseudomonadota bacterium | reverse complement strand
TCTCAAGTCCCTCGAAACCCCCAGCCACGGCGCGCCTCGCATCGTGCTCGCCGGGCTCGCCGATCCGCTGCAGCTCGGCCGCAGCGCCGCCGCTCGGCTGCGCGAGCTTCTCGACCTCGACGCCGCCGAGGCTTGACGTCGGAACGGCGCGTCACCGGGCGGCGGACATCTTCCCGTGGCGGAGTCCCCGTGAAATTGTCGGCAAGGCTTGCCCGCATTCCGCGCGGATGGGCTATCAAGGATGGCCGCGCCGATGCGCGGTGCCAAATGACACGGCGAATCCCCCGACCATCGGGGCGACGCCGGATGGAGGACCCAAGCCATGGCGAAGACGGCTGTTATCGTCGTCGATCTTCAGAACGACTACTTCCCCGGCGGAAAATGGCCGCTGGTCGGCATCGACGAGGCCGCCGACAACGCGGCCCGCGTCATCGCCGCCGCGCGCAAGGCCGGCGACCTCGTCGTGCATATCCGCCACGAGAGCACCGAGGCCAACGCCCCGTTCTTCGTTGCCGGGTCCGAGGGCGCACAGACCCACCCAAAGGTTCTGAACGCGGCGGGCGAGCCGGTCGTCGTGAAGCACGCCGTCAATGCCTTCCGGGACACCCCGCTGAAGAGCATCCTCGACGAGGCCGGCGTGACCGACGTCGTCATCACCGGTGCGATGAGCCATATGTGCGTCGATGCCGCCACCCGGGCCGCCTCGGACCTCGGCTATTCCGTCACTGTGATCCATGACGCCTGCGCCACCCACGATCAGGTCTTCGGTGGCAAGACCGTTCCCGCTGCGGACGTTCACGCCGCTTTCATGGCCGCGCTCGAATTCGGCTATGCCAAGCTGGAGCCGGCCGAGGCCTTCGTCTCGCGCGCCGGCTGACGCCCGTCATCGGCATTCGAGCCGGCGGCACGGAAAGGCGAGGGCGGCGGGAGCCGGATCAGCCGCCCTTGCAATGCGACCCGCCTCCCGTGGCGATTGTGAGAAACCGTTCAACAGGGCATGCAGCGGAACCGGCATTATCCGCGCGCCCGGATGCGCATAAATCAGCATTGGTCCGGCGGCCGCCGCGTTTCGGATGACCGCCGATCGCCTTCCTGCTTGCTTCCAGGATTCCCACAACGGACGGGTGGCATCATGCGCTACAAGACACTGGGCGGAACCGGCCTTCTGGTCTCGGAACTCTGCCTCGGCACCATGACCTTCGGCGGCCGCGGCTTCTGGACCGCCATCGGCACGCTCGACCAGTCGGTCGCCGACGGCATCGTGGCCCGCGCGCTTGACGCGGGAGTCAACTTCATCGACACGGCGGACGTCTATTCCGAGGGACTGTCCGAGGAGATCACCGGACGCGCGATCGTCAATTCCGGGCGGCAGCGGTCGGATGTCGTTCTGGCGACGAAGGTTTTCGGCGTCGTCGGCAAGGACCCCAATGCCCGCGGCGCCTCGCGCGGCCACATCATGGACGGCGTCAAGGCCAGCCTGAAGCGCCTCGGCACCGACTATATCGACCTCTACCAGATCCACGGCTTCGATACGATCACGCCCATCGAGGAGACGATGCGCGCGCTGGAGGACCTCGTCCGCGAGGGACACGTGCGCTATGTCGGCGTTTCCAACTGGGCGGCCTGGACCATCATGAAGGCGCTCGGCATCCAGGACCGGCATGGCTGGGCGCGCCTTGCCACGCTGCAGGCCTACTACACCATCGCGGGCCGAGACCTCGAGCGCGAGATCGCGCCGCTGCTCCAGTCGGAAAAGCTCGGGCTGATGGTCTGGAGCCCGCTCGCCGGCGGGCTGCTGTCCGGCAAGTACGACCGCGATGGCAACGGGCCGGAGGGCTCGCGGCGGGCCAGCTTCGACTTCCCGCCGGTGAACCGGGAGCGGGCCTTCGCCTGTATCGATGTGATGCGGGAAGTCGCGGCGGCTCATGGTGTTTCGGTCGCGCGCGTCGCCCTCGCTTACGTGCTGGCGAAGCCGTTCGTGATGTCGGTGATCATCGGTGCGCGGACGGTCGAACAGCTCGACGACAACCTCGCCGCCACCGGGCTGCGCCTGACAGCGGAGGAGTTGGAGCGGCTCGATGCCGTCAGCGCGCTGCCGGCGGAGTATCCCGGCTGGATGCTGGAACGGCAGGGTGCTGCGGCTGCAGCATTATTGCGGGATTCCGCGGTCTGACAGGCGCCGAATAGTGCCTTCCCGCGGCATCCCAAAGCGTCGCGGGAAGGGCCGCCCGGTGGCTTTCGCGGCATCTTCCGGGAGAGGAAAGCAGTCCGTTAAGCGCGAACTGCGGTCGTGCTACAATCACGATTTGTCCGGATTGGTCCCGAAAGAACTTTATTTCAATAACTTTCGACCGTGCAACTGTCCGCGGGAAGTATCCTGTAGCGGCTGTGGGCGTCGCTGGCGTGTCTGCGAAAAGCGAGCGGCGTGACCTTCGCAATTCGGCTATTTCTTTGAACTTGTTGATCATACCTCGACACGACGCCCCGGTGACATGACTACGCTTCTCTCGGCGCGTTGCATGGTCGGGAGAGCGGGAAGAAAAAGGCGAGTGATCACAAATATAAATAGTTTATTTGTTCGAATTTTTTACGTTTTGCAAGATACATAAATTCATCCTGAAATTGAATTCGTATTCATTTCGCTTTTAGA
>JAEZMP010000264.1 GCA_023442215.1 Pseudomonadota bacterium | reverse complement strand
CGTCGACGCAAGGCTCGGAGCGGTTAGACGTCATGTTGCAGAAGACCGAAGCAGACGTTGCGTCCGGCGTACGCCCGCGCAAGCCCGGGCGACGATGGCTACGCATCGTCCTTGGCGTCGCGGTGATCGGCGGCGGCGCGGCCGCGCTCGTCCATTACCAGCCATGGAAGATGCTTCATCGTCCCGCCGCGGCCACGGCGGTTCAGCGCGGCATGATGGGCGGACCCACCCCGGTTGCCGTCGCCACCGTCAGCACGGCCGACGTTCCGGTCGTGCTCAACGGCCTCGGCACGGTCACGCCGCTTGCGACCGTCACCATCCGCAGCCGCATCAGCGGTTACCTGACCAACGTCGCCTTCAAGGAAGGGCAGGCGGTGAAGAAGGGCGACCTCCTCGCGGAAATCGACTGCCGGTCCTATGCTGCCGTGCTCGAGCAGAACCAGGGCGACCTCGCCCAGATTCAGGCCCAGCTCGACAATGCGCGGATCGATCTCGCCCGCTACCAGAAGCTCCGCGACCAGGATTCCATCTCCAAGCAGAACGTCGACACCCAGGCCGCAAGCGTGCGCGAGTTCGAAGGCTCGGCGAAGGCGGCACAGGGCCGGGTGGACGCGGCGCAGGTCGACCTCGGCGACTGCCGCATCACCTCGCCGATCGACGGGCGCGTCGGCCTGCGGCAGGTCGATGCCGGCAATTATGTCAGCGCCGGCGACAGCACCGGCATCGCGGTCGTGACACAGGTCGAGCCGATCTCTGTGGTGTTCACCCTGCCGGAAGACAAGATCGGCGACGTGGCCGCCGAAGTGCGCGCCGGGCAGACGCTGAAGGTCGACGCCTACGACCGCACCAACAGCAAGATGGTCGCCGCCGGCACGTTGATGACGCTCGACAACGTCATCGACACCGCGACCGGCACCGTGAAGCTGAGGGCGGAGTTCCCGAACACGGACGGAACCCTGTTCCCGAACCAGTTCGTCAATGCGCGGCTGCTGGTGAAGACGCTGCATGACGCGATGGTGGTGCCGTCGGCCGCGGTGCAGATCGGTACACCCGGCAGCTTCGTCTATCTCGTCGGCGCCGACGACACCGTGTCGCTGCGCACGGTCGAGACTGGCTTGACCCAGGATGGCGAGACCGTGATCGCCAGCGGCCTTGCGGTCGGCGACCGCGTGGTCGTCGATGGCGTCGACCGGCTGCGCGACAAGGCGCGGGTTTCCGTCCGCGAGATCGACGGCAAGCCTGTCGGCAAGGGCGACAATCAGGACCGGCCGGCGCGGCAGGGCAGCCCCCTCGCTGAGAATGCCGCGGGGCCGCCGGCGTGAACCCCTCCCGCCCGTTCATCCTTCGGCCGGTCGCGACCACGCTGCTGATGGTGGCGATCCTGCTGTCCGGTCTGGTGGCCGCGCTCTGGCTGCCGATCTCGGCGCTGCCGGCGGTGGATTATCCGATCATCCAGATCCGGACGCTCTATCCCGGGGCGAGCCCGGACGTGATGACCTCGTCCGTCACCGCGCCGCTGGAGCGGCAGTTGGGACAGGTCGCGAACCTCGAACAGATGTCGTCGACGACCTCCGGCGGCGCCTCGGTCATCACGATGAAGTTCGGCCTCGACCTGCCGCTCGACGTCGCCGAGCAGGAAGTGCAGGCCGCCATCAACGCCGCGAACAGCTCCCTGCCCTCGGACCTGCCCGCGCCGCCGATCTATGCCAAGGTCAATCCGGCCGACTTTCCCATCCTGACGCTCGCCATCACGTCGAACACGCTCTCGACGACCGCCCTGCACGATCTCGTCGACACCCGGCTCGCCCGCCGGATGTCCCAGATCGCGGGCGTCGGGCTCGTCACGATTTCGGGCGGCCAGCGGAAATCGATCCGCGTGCAGGCGAACCTCGAAGCGCTCGCCGCCTACGGCCTCAACATCGACGACCTCAGAACCACGCTCGGCAATCTCAACGTCAACACGCCGAAGGGCAGCTTCGACGGTCCGTCGCGCTCCTACACAATCGATGCCAACGACCAGATCGAGTCGCCGGAGGAATATCTCCAGTCGGTGATCGCCTATCGCAACGGCGCGCCCGTCCGGTTGGCGGACGTGGCGCAGGTGGTCGAGGCCTCGGAAAACCGCGCCCTCGCCGCCTGGGTCGACCGGCAGCCCGCGGTGATCCTGTCGGTGCAACGCCAGCCCGGCGCCAATGTCATCGCCGTCGCCGACCGCGTGAAGGCGATGCTGCCGCAGCTCGAGGCTTCGCTGCCGCAGTCGGTCTCGGTCTCGCTCCTCACCGACCGGACGACCTCGATCCGCGCCTCGGTCAAGGATGTCGCTTTCGAGCTCGGCCTCGCTATCCTGCTCGTCGTGCTGGTGATCTTCCTGTTCCTGCGCAACCTGCCGGCCACGATCATTCCGAGCCTGTCGATCCCGCTGTCGCTCGTCGGCGCCCTCGGCGTGATGTACCTGTGGGGCCTCTCGATCGACAATCTCTCGCTGATGGCGCTCACCATCGCCACGGGCTTCGTGGTCGACGACGCCATCGTGGTGATCGAGAACATCGCCCGCCATCTGGAGAAAGGCCTCTCCCCGCTCGAAGCCGCCCTCAAGGGCTCGGACGAGATCGGCTTCACCATCATCTCGCTCACCGTGTCGCTGCTGGCGGTGCTGATCCCGCTGCTCTTCATGGGCGACGTGGTCGGGCGGCTGTTCCACGAATTCGCCATCACGCTCGCGGTCACGATCGTCATCTCGGCGGTCGTGTCGCTGACGCTGGTGCCGATGATGTGCGCCAAGCTCCTGCACACCGCGCCGGAGCACGGCGCCGCCGGCGGCAGGCCGACGCTGTTCGACCGCATCATCGCCGGCTACGCCCGGATGCTGGACTGGGTGCTGGACCGCCAGGCGGCGACGCTGGTGGTGGCGATCGCCACACTCGCCGTGACGGTTGCGCTCTATATCTACATCCCAAAGGGCTTCTTCCCGGTGCAGGACACCGGCGTCATCCAGGGCATCACCCAGGCCGACCAGTCGGTGTCGTTCGCGGCGATGTCGCAGCGGCAGGAGGCGCTGGCCGACATCATCCTGAAGGATCCCGACGTTGCCGGGCTGTCGTCCTATGTCGGGGTGGACGGCATCAACCCGACCCTCAATTCCGGCCGCATCTTCATCAACCTGAAGCCGAGGGATGAACGCACGACCTCCGCTGGCGACGTCATCCGCCGCCTGCAGCAGGAAGCCTCCGCCCTGCCCGGCATCTCGATCTCGATGCAGCCGGTGCAGGATCTGACCATCGACACCAACCTCAGCGCGGCGCAGTACCAGTTCATCCTCGACAATCCCAACGGCGACGACCTGAAGGAGTGGGTGCCTAAGGTGGTGAGCGCACTGCGCGGCATTCCCTCCATCACCGACGTGTCGAGCGACCTGCAGGCGAGCGGGCTCGCGGCCTACATCACCATCGACCGCACCACGGCGGCGCGGTTCGGCATCACGCCGGCGACCATCGACAACGCGCTCTACGACGCGTTCGGCCAGCGCATCGTCTCCACCATCTTCACCCAGTCCAACCAGTACCGCGTGATCCTGGAGGCCGATCCGACGCTCGCCGACAGTCTGAAGGCGCTCGATTCCATCTACCTGCCGTCGTCGATGTCGAGCACCGGGCAGGTGCGGCTGTCCTCCGTCGTCACCGTCGAGGAGCGCGCGGCGCCGCTGTCGATCTCCCATCTCGGCCAGTTCCCGGCCGCGACGGTGTCGTTCAACCTCGCGCCCGGCGCATCGATCGGCGAGGCGGTGGATGCGATCCGCACCGCGACCGCGGACATCGGACTGCCGGAGAGCTTCCAGCTCCGCTTCCAGGGCGCGGCGGCGGCGTTCCAGAATGCGCTTTCCAACGAGCTGTTCCTCGTGCTCGCCGCCGTCGTGGCGATGTATATCGTGCTCGGCGTGCTCTACGAGAGCTTCATCCACCCGGTGACGATCCTCTCCACCCTGCCCTCCGCCGGCATGGGTGCGCTGATCGCGCTGATGATGGCCGGCGCCGAGCTCGACATCATCGCCGTCATCGGCATCGTGCTTCTCATCGGCATCGTGAAGAAGAACGCGATCATGATGATCGACTTCGCGCTCGATGCCGAGCGTGGCGAGGGCAAGACCCCGCGCGAGGCGATCCGGCAGGCGTGCCTCCTGCGGCTCCGGCCGATCCTGATGACTACCATGGCGGCACTGTTCGCGGCGCTGCCGATGATGCTCGGCAGCGGCGAAGGCTCCGAGCTTCGCCAGCCCCTCGGCATCGCCATCGTCGGCGGCCTGATCGTCAGCCAGGTGCTGACGCTGTTCACGACGCCGGTGATCTATCTCGCCTTCGCGCGGCTCGGCGAGCGGCTGTCTGGCCGCGGCGCCACGCGCCAGTCCGGCGGGGAGGCGACGTGAACCTCTCCGCGCCCTTCATCCGCCGGCCGGTCGCGACGACGCTGCTGACCGTGGCGGTGATCATCGCGGGTCTTCTCGGCTACCGGCAGCTACCGGTCGCGCCGCTGCCGAACGTCGAGTTTCCGACCATCATGGTGCAGGCCCAGATGGCCGGTGCCAGCCCGGAGACGATGGCGACGAGCGTCGCGGGCGTGCTGGAACGCTATCTCGGCCAGATCGCGGGCGTCACCGAGATGACGTCGCAGAGCAGTTCCGGCAACACCCGCATCGTGCTGCAGTTCGACCTGAGCCGCGATATCGAGGGCGCGGCGAAGGACGTGCAGGCCGCCATCAACGCCTCGCGCACGGATCTGCCGTCCAGCCTGCGGTCCAACCCGACCTATCGCAAGTTCAACCCGGCGGACGCGCCGATCCTGATCCTGGCACTGTCCTCGCCGACCCGCGATCGCGGCCAGATCTACGATACGGCCGCCACCATCCTCCAGCAGAAGCTCTCCCAGGTCGAAGGCGTCGGCAACGTCGACGTCAACGGTGCGTCGCTGCCGGCGGTGCGGGTGGAGCTGAACCCCCATTCGCTGGCGAAATACGGCATCGCGCTGGAGGACGTGCGGGCCGCGCTCGCCTCGGCCAACGCCAACAGCCCGAAGGGCATCATCGAATCCTCCAGCCAGCGCTGGCAGATCTACGCCAACGACCAGGCATCCAAGGCCGCCGACTACCGCGACATCACAGTGGCCGTCCGCAATGGCGCGGCGATCAAGCTCACCGACGTCGCCAGCGTGATCGATTCCGTCGAGGACGTCCGCAACGCCGGCTTCATCAACGGCGATCCGGCCGTGCTGCTGACGGTCTACAACCAGCCCGGCGCGAACGTCATCGAGACCGTCGACCGCGTCCGTGCGGTGCTGCCGCAACTGCGGGCCGCCCTGCCCGGCGACGTCACTCTCACCGAGACGGGCGATCGCTCGGTCACGATCCGCGCCTCCTTCCGCGATACCCAGCGGGCGCTGGTGATCGCGGTCCTGCTCGTCGTCGGCGTGGTGTTCGTGTTCCTCGGCAGCCTCAGGGCCGCGATCATCCCGAGTGTTGCGGTGCCGACCTCGATCATCGGCACCTTCGGCCTGATGGCGCTCGCCGGCTACAGCCTAGACAACTTCTCGCTGATGGCGCTGACCATCGCTACCGGCTTCGTGGTTGACGACGCCATCGTCGTGCTGGAGAACATCTCCCGGCGCATGGAGGAAGGCGAGACGCGCCTCGTCGCCGCCCTCAACGGCGCCAAAGAGGTCGGCTTCACCGTTCTGTCCATGAGCCTGTCGCTGATCGCGGTGTTCCTGCCGCTGCTGGTGATGGGTGGCATCATCGGCCGGCTGTTCGAGGAATTCTCGATCACGCTCTCGATGGCGATTGCGATTTCGCTCGTCATTTCGCTCACGACCACGCCCATGATGTGCGCCGTGCTGCTGCCCCGGGAGCGCAAGGAGAAGCGGCCGGGCCTCGGCATGCGCGCCATGTCGGCCGCCCAGCGCGGCTATGACCGCTCCCTCGGATGGGTGCTCGCGCATCCGCGGCTGGTGCTGACGTCGCTTCTCATCACAATCGTCTTGAATGTCGTCCTGTACGCGATTGTTCCGAAAGGCTTCATGCCCTCTCAGGATACCGGCCTTCTGATGGGCGGCATCCGCGCCGACAGTGCGATCTCGTTCACGCTCATGCAGCAGAAGCTGCGGCAGGTGCAGCAGATCGTGGCCAGCGATCCCGGCGTCGATCAGGTGATCGGCTCGACCGGGGGGCGGACGACCAACTCGGCCAATGTCTTCATCACGCTGAAGCCGCGGGCGGAGCGCGACTCCGCCGATGCGATCCTCGCGCGGTTGCGGCCGAAGCTCGCTCAGGTCCCCGGCGCGCGGCTGTTCATGTTCTCGCGCCAGGATCTGCGTGTCGGCGGACGCCAGAGCTTCGCGCAATACCAGTACACGCTACAGGGCGACGACACCCGCGAACTCGACGCATGGTCCGAGCGCCTCGTGCAGGCGCTGCGCCACGAGCCTTCCGTCAACGACGTGAACTCCGACCAGGAGGAAGGCGGCCTCCAGATGCAGCTGGTGCTCGACCGCACCACCGCGGCGCGCTACGGGCTCTCGCCGGACGTGATCGATGCGACGCTCTACGACGCGTTCGGCCAGCGCTCGGTGTCGACGATCCACAGCGACATGAACGAGTACCGCGTGATCATGGAACTGGCGCCGGAGTTCCTGACGGACCCGTCCGCGCTGGATACGATCTATATCAGCGGTTCCGGCGCGCGGGCGAGCGGGTCGTCGCGGACCAACTCCACCACGAGTTCGTCCGCCGCCACGGCAGGGTCCGACACGGCGACGGCCGTGCGCAACCAGGCCACCAACGCCATCGCCACGGGCGGAAGCGCCAGCACGTCGAGCGGCGCCGCGGTGTCGACCCGCAACGAGACCATGATCCCGCTCAGCGCCTTCGCCCACTACGAGCCGGGCCGCACGCCGACGCAGATCCGACATCAGGGTCAGTTCGCCTCGGCGACGATCTCGTTCAACCTCACCGACGGCGCCTCGCTGGGGGATGCCGTCGCCGCTATCGACCGCGCGGCGGCGGAAATCCACCTGCCGACCTCGATCCAGGGCTCTTTCTCCGGCACCGCGGCCACGTTCCAGTCGACGTCACAGAACCAGCCGCTCCTGATCCTTGCGGCGCTGGTCACGATCTATATCGTGCTCGGTGTGCTCTACGAGAGCTATGTCCACCCCATCACGATTCTCTCCACTCTGCCCTCGGCGGGTGTCGGCGCGGTGCTGGCCCTGCTCGTCTCCGGCACCGAGTTCTCGGTCATCGCGCTCATCGGCGTCATCCTGCTGATCGGCATCGTCAAGAAGAACGCGATCATGATGGTCGACTTTGCCCTGCAGGCCGAACGCAACGAGGGACTCGCACCGCTGGAGGCGATCCACCGCGCCGCCGTGCAGCGCTTCCGTCCGATCATGATGACGACGCTTGCCGCGCTTCTCGGCGCGCTGCCGCTCGCCCTCGATTTCGGTGAGGGCGGCGAAATCCGCCGGCCGCTCGGCATCGCGATCATCGGCGGCCTGATCGTCAGCCAGCTTCTCACGCTCTATACCACCCCCGTCGTCTACCTGACCCTCGACCGCTTGCGGCGCCGCTCCGCGGCGAAGTGGCGCAGCTTCATGCGCGGCAACCGCCGCGCCGCCTCCTGATCGCCTGCGCGGACGCCTGCCCATGAACCTCCGGTCCTCGATCGCCGCTCATTCCCGCCTGCGCGCCGCCTCTGCGCTGCTGGCAACGAGCCTTCTCGCCGGCTGCATGGTGGGGCCGAACTATGCGCGGCCGACGGCGGACGTGCCCATCGCCTACAAGGAGCTCGACGGCTGGAAGCCGGCGAACCCGTCGGACCACGTCGACCGCGGTCCCTGGTGGGACCTCTATAACGATCCGCTGCTGTCGCGGCTCGAGGGCGAGGTCGTCGTCAACAACCAGAACCTCAAGGCCTTCGAGGCCGCTTACCGCCAGGCACGCGCCATCGTCGCGGAAACCCAGTCGGGGCTTTACCCGAGCGCGACCTTCAACCCGCAAGTGTCACGCCAGCGCGCCAACAACAGCGATCAGGTCTCCTACAACGTGCTCGCCAACGCGAGTTGGGAGCCCGACATCTGGGGTTCGGTCCGTCGCCAGGTGGAAGGCAACGCCGCGAGCGCCCAAGCGAGCGCGGCGGATCTGGCGAATGCCCGGCTTTCCGCGCAGGCAGACCTCGCGACCTATTATTTTCTGCTGCGTTATCAGGATTCCCTGAAGCGGCTTCTGAACGAAACGGCGACCGCCTACCAGCGCTCGCTCCAGATCGCGCGCAACCAGTACGAACAGGGCACCGCCGCGCGCTCCGACGTCATCACCGCCGAAACCCAGTTGCTCTCCACCCAGGCCCGGGCGATCGCGGCGGAGGTGGACCGGGCGAAATACGAGCACGCCATCGCGCTCCTCGTCGGCAAGACCCCGAGCGAAGTCTCCATTCCGGTGGGCGCGCTGACGGAGCGGGTGCCGAAGATCCCCGTGGGACTGCCGTCGACGCTTCTGGAGCGGCGGCCGGATATCGCGTCCGCGGAACGCACCATGCAGGCGCAGAACGCCCAGATCGGCGTCGCGACGGCGGCGTTCTTCCCGAACATCGACCTGGCGGCGGCGGCCGGTTTCGGCGGCGGGGCGATGCAGCAGCTTCTGACCGCCTCCAACCAGGTGTGGAGCATCGCGGCGAGCGGGGCGCAAATCCTGTTCGACGGCGGACTTCGCACGGCGACCGTGGCCGCCGCCCAGGCGGGCTACGAGCAGAGCGTGGCGAACTACCGTCAGACGGTGCTCGCGGCGTTCCAGGACGTGGAAGACCAACTCTCCTCGCTGCGCATCCTCGCGCGCCAGATCGCCGTGCAGCGACGCGCGGTCGCCTCCGCGCAGCAGGCCGTCACCATCAGCCTGAACGAGTACCAGGCCGGCACGCAGGACTACACGACCGTCGTGCAGGCCCAGACCACCGCGCTCAGCAACGAACAGACCCTTCTGCAGGCCCGTTCGGACCGCGTCATCGCCACCGTCTCGCTGATCCGCGCACTCGGCGGCGGCTGGGAGACGGCCGACCTGCCGACAGCGAGCAACATCAAGAAGGCGCCGCTCGCCCCCGATCCGTCGCCGGGACCGGCCGGCACGCCGCAGGCGGCGGCCATCGTTCCCGCTTCGGGCAACAGGACCTGAACGACCGCGCGATCAACGAGCGTCGGCGAGGATCATGTCGGCGCCGCGCTCGGCGATCATCATCGTGGGGCTGTTGGTGTTGCCGGATGTGATCGTGGGCATGACCGAGGCATCGACGACGCGCAGCCGCTCGATCCCTCTCACCCTGAGGCGCGCATCGGTCACCGCGAGCGGATCGCCCTCGATGCCCATCTTCGCGGTTCCGACGGGATGGAAGATCGTGGTGGCGATGTCGCCCGCTGCGCGCTCCAGATCGCCGTCGCCGGTGAGGTGGTCCCCCGGCTTGAACTCCTCCGGCCGGTAGCGCCGCATCGCCTGCGCTGCCATCGCCTTTCGCGCGAGGCGGATGGACGCGACCGCGACGTGCCGATCCTGGTCCGTCGAGAGATAATTCGGCTGGATCACCGGCGCATCGTCGGGCGAGGCGGAGCGCGCATGGATCTCGCCGCGACTGGTCGGGCGCAGGTTGCAGACGCTCACGGTAATCGCGCCGAACGTGTGCATCGGCTCGCCGAACGCCCCGAGCGAAAGCGGCTGGACGTGAAACTGCAGGTTCGGCGTCGCGAGCTCCGGCGAGGACCGGGTGAAGGCGCCGAGCTGCGACGGTGCCATCGTCAGCGCCCCGCGCCGGAGCACGGCATATTCCATGCCCATGCGCGCCCGCTTCCACAGCGAGAGATAGTCGGTGTTGAGCGTGGCGACGCCGGAGACCTTGAACACCGGCCGGATCTGCAGATGATCCTGCAAGTTGCGGCCGACCCCCGGCAGATGCCGGCGTGTCTCGATGCCGAGGGCCGCAAGCCGCTCGCCGTCGCCGATGCCGGAGCGTTCCAGAAGAACCGGCGAAGCCACCGCCCCTGCGGAGAGGATGGTCTCGACGCGGGCCGCCAGCCGGCGCTCGCGGCCGTTCTGCCGCACGACAAGCCCGGTGGCGCGGCCCTCGGCGATCAGGACCCTGTCGACGAGGGCGCTGGTGATGACCGTGAGGTTCGGCCGGTTCAAAGCCGGCTTCAGGAAGCCGCGCGCCGCGCTCCAGCGGCGTCCGTGCTTCTGGTTCACCTGGAAGTAGCCGCAGCCTTCGTTGTCGCCGGTATTGAAATCCGCGGTTGGCGGAATGCCGATCTCGTTCGCCGCGGCGACGAAGGCGTCCAGGATCTCCCATTTCAGGCGGGGACGGTCGACGCGCCATTCCCCGCCGGCGCCATGCCACGCGCTCGCCCCGGCGAAGTGGTCCTCGTGGCGCTTGAAGACCGGCAGCACGTCGACCCAGCCCCAGCCTTCGAGGCCGAGCTGGCGCCAGCCGTCATAATCAGCGGCCTGGCCGCGCATGTAGATCATGGCGTTGATGGCGGAGGAGCCGCCGACCACCTTGCCGCGCGGATACGCGATGGTGCGCCCGCCGAGCCCGGCCTCCGGGGCGGTGGCGAACATCCAGTC
>JAEZMP010000044.1 GCA_023442215.1 Pseudomonadota bacterium | reverse complement strand
TTCTCGGCCCGGCGATCCGCAACAGCCCGCGCGGCTCGCGGTGGGTGTCGTGGATGGCCGATTCGAGATCGTCGATGCGCTGCAGGATTTCCGCCGCCTCGCGCAGGGAGACCTGCCCCGCCTCGGTCAGCGACAATTGCCGCGTGGTGCGGTTGAGAAGCCGCACGCCGAGTTCGTCCTCGAGCTCGCGTACATATTTCGACAGCAGCGCCTTCGAGCGGCCGAGCTTGCGCGCGGCGGCGGAGAATCCGCCAGCCTCGGCCACCTTCACGAATGCCTGCATGAGCGTCAGCGTGTCCATATCGTCCATAGTGGTTGAACGATGGCGCGACCTCAAGCCGTCTGATGGACGCGCCGGGGGGGAACGGCACCGCACACCGGGGGCGGAAAATGTCCCCGGGCCGCATTTTCCGCTTGAGTATGACCGGCGATGGGCCTACATGCGCCTTGCCCAATTTCGCACGTGCCTGTGGTCGCGTGCCGGTCAGGTCGGAACCCCCGACCTGGGCAGACCGGTGACCGGAGTTAAACCGGGTCTAAGCCGAGGCTCTCTCGGCGGACGCGACTTGAAGCAACGACGTAGCGGGCTTTTTTGGTCTCTGTTCGCCCTCCAAAGGCGAGCGTTACTGAAGAGGCGACTACTTCCTTGCCGGGCGTGCGGACGGGTCTTCCCGCTCCAAGCGTTGGCTTCTTACGACCCCGTATCACGGCCTCCACCGTTCGGGTTCGCAAGAAGCGTGTCGGCGTCTTTCGCCCGCCGGTCCCCGTGACCGGCGACCGGGTGTTCGGCCTGACGGCTGCCGTCTCCACAGCGGCACCGAACGGACGGATTCACGGACCGCTTCAACCGTCTTGCCTGGGAGTTCCCACGATGACGGCCCGTATCGTCGATTTCCTCCGCACCCGACGTCCCGAAGGTCCCTGCCTCGTGGTCGACCTCGATGTCGTGCGCGACAATTTCCTCGCCTTCCGCCGGGCCATGCCCGACACCCGGGTGTTCTACGCCGTGAAGGCGAACCCGGCGCCGGAAGTGCTGTCCGCGCTCGCCGAGCTCGGCTCGTCGTTCGATTGCGCCTCCGTGGCCGAGATCGAGATGGCGATGGCCGCCGGCGCGACGCCCGACCGGATCTCGTTCGGCAACACCATCAAGAAGGAGCGCGACGTGGCGCGCGCCTTCGAGCTGGGCGTGCGGCTCTATTCCGTCGATTGCGAGGCCGAGGTGGACAAGGTGGCCCGCGCGGCCCCCGGCGCCCATGTGTTCTGCCGCATCCTGTGCGACGGCGCCGGCGCGGAATGGCCGCTGTCGCGCAAGTTCGGCTGCGAGCCGGAGATGGCCGTCGGCGTGCTCGAGCATGCCCACCGCTCGGGCCTCGTCGCCTATGGCGTGTCGTTCCACGTCGGCTCCCAGCAGGGCAACGTCAATGCGTGGGACGGTGCGCTCGCCTCGGCGGCGGCGCTGTTCCGCGAGCTGGCCGAGCGCGGCATCCAGCTGCGCATGGTCAATCTCGGCGGCGGCTTCCCGGCGAAGTACCTGAAGGACGTGCCGGGCGTGCCGAACTACGGCCGGGCGATCCTCGATGCCGTCAGCCGGCATTTCGGCAACCGCCTGCCGGAGACCATCATCGAGCCGGGCCGCGGCATGGTCGGCAACGCCGGCGTGATCAAGGCCGAGGTGGTGCTGATCTCGCGCAAGCAGGCCGACGATCCGGTGCGCTGGGTCTATCTCGACATCGGCAAGTTCGGCGGCCTCGCCGAGACGATGGACGAGGCGATCCGCTACCCCATCCGCACTGCGCACGACGGCGACGACTCCACCCCGTGCGTGCTCGCCGGCCCGACCTGCGATTCGGCCGACGTGCTCTATGAAAAGGCGCCCTACAGCCTGCCGATCTCGCTCGCCATCGGCGACGAGGTCCTGATCGAGGGCACGGGCGCCTACACGACGACCTATTCGGCCGTCGCCTTCAACGGCTTCCCGCCGCTTCAGTCCTTCGTGATCTGAAGTCGCTGGCGAGTCCTCGGTCCGGATCGAACCGATCCGGGCGACAGGACCTGCTCCGGCGTTTGAACCGGGCGCGATCCGCCGACCGGATGATCCCATCCGGCCGGACGGCGCCCTGACGGCACGGCTCCGCTTCGGGAACCGTGCGTTCGAAGCGGAATTCAGACCGGAACCGCCGCCGGACGAGGCCTCACGGCCCACCGCCGGCGGATCCGAGGGAAGGCTCAGCCATGTTCATCCTTCGCAACGAGGCGCCGGTGGATTTCGGCGCCCGGGAAGCGCTGCTCGACGACGTGTTCGGCCCCGCACGCTTCCTCAAGGCGTCCGAGCGGATCCGCAAGGGCCGGCTGCCGGCCGAGGGCCTGGCGCTCGTCGCGGAAGACGCGGCGGGCCGGCTCGTCGCCACCGTGCGGCTGTGGCACGTCTCGGCCGGCGGACGCCCCGCGCTGCTGCTCGGCCCGCTCGCGGTTTCGGCCGACCTGCAGGGCCAGGGCCTCGGCGCGACGATGATGCGCCGGGCCATGGCGGCTGCGGCGGAGGCCGGGCACGGCGCCGTGATCCTGGTCGGCGACCCGGAATATTATGCCCGGTTCGGCTTCACCGCCGCGCCGACGGCCCGGCTTTCGATGCCCGGCCCGACCGAGCGGCGTCGGTTCCTCGCCTGCGAGCTGCGCCCCGGCACGCTTCAGGGCGCGGCCGGCCGCATCGTGCCGACCGGCGCGCGCATCGGCAGCGTGCCGGCCCTGCCGGCGGCCGCCGTGGCCGCCTGAGACCGCCTTTCGCCGCCCCGGCGACAAAATGTCTGCCGGGGTGTGCGGGCGTGCGACGGCGTCCGCGCCGCACCTGTCGCCGCCGCGATGGCCGGACATTGGCCTCGGCGTCGTCCCCGACGGCCGGCGACCGCACGGA
>JAEZMP010000679.1 GCA_023442215.1 Pseudomonadota bacterium | reverse complement strand
GGCCCATGGCGAACACCGCCCGGCACGGCAGGTCGAGGGTCGGGTTCTCGGCGTGATTGCCGGTCATCGCCTTCAGCCCGCGCTCGCTCTGGCCGTAGACGACACGGCCGATGCCGGCCCAGTAGATCGCGCCCGCGCACATCGCGCAGGGTTCGGCGGAGCTGTAGAGCGTGCATTCGGCGAGGAGCGCGCGCGGCAGGGTCTTCGAGGCGCGAGTGGCGACCAGCCGCTCGGCATGGGCGGTCATGTCGCCGCCTTCCGAGGAGAAGCCGTTGGTCTGCTCGATCAGCACCTTGCCGTCCGGGCCGGCGAGCAGCGCGCCGAACGGATGGTCGCCGTTGCGCCGCGCCTGCCGGGCGAGCGTGAACGCCCGCCGCAGCAGCCATTCGTCGTCACCTGCGTCGTCACCCGCGTCGCCGCCGTCCCGCTCGCCGATCCTGTCGTCCATCGTCCGCCCTTCCCGCCTTGCCGTGCTCTATTTGAAGCGGTGTTCGGCGCGCCGGTAAAGCGGCTTCAGCGCACGCCGAGGCCGGCGGTCAGCCCGCCGTCGATGACGTGGTCCGAACCGGTGATGAAGCCGGCGCGGTCGGAGGCGAGGAAGGCGATCAGGTCGGCGATTTCCTCGGGCTCGCCGATGCGGCCGATCGGGTGGGCCGCGCCGAAGCGGGCGAACACCGCGTCGATGTCGGCCGCGTCGCCGTCGAAGGTGCGGGCGGCGAGCGCCAGGATGGGCGTGCGCACGGAACCCGGGCTGACCGAGACCACGCGGATGCGGTCCGGCGCGAAGTCGAGCGCCATGGCGCGGGTCAGCGCGTGGATCGCGCCCTTGGAGGCGACATAGGCCGCCACGCCGGACTGGCAGGCGTGGCCCTGGACGCTCGAGACGTTGACGATGACGCCGCCGCCGCGCAGGCGCATCTCCGGCACCGCGAAATGCGCCATCAGGTGCACCCCGCCGACATTGACGGCAAGGCAGCGCGCGAACATCGCCGGCGAGGTGTCGACCGCATCGCCATAGGGGTGGACCGCGGCCGAATTGACGACGATGTCGACCCCGCCGAACGCCTCGACGGTCGCTTCCACCGCCGCCGCCACATCGTCGGCGTCGCTCACGTCGCAGCGGCGCACCTCGAACTCCAGTCCGCGCGTCCCGGCCTCGGCCGACAGCGCGGCGTTGGCGGCCTCGTCGATGCCGAGCGCCATCACCGCGGCGCCGCGCTCGGCCAGCGTCAGCGCCGTGGCGCGGCCGATGCCGGTGGTGCCGGTGACGATGGCGACCTTGCCGGCGAAGGCGTCGTCTTCCGAAAGGGCCGTGCTGGACATGCTGCCGGCCGAAATGGACTCTCTGGACATGGATCAGCGTCCTCCCCTCTCCGGCGGGCCGTCCGTGCGCGCCGCAGGAATATATTCCAGGCCGGCATCGAGGTGCCGGCTCATGTGATAGGCGAATCCGAGCCGGTCGCCGCGTTCGAGCGCGCCGACGATGTCGTCATGCTCGGCGGCGGCGCCCTCGCGGGCGCGGCGCAGCGACTTGCCGGTTTCCATCAGCCGGCGGATCACCGGCTCGAGCATGGCATAGATTTCGGCGAGGGTCCGGTTTCCGGCCGCATCCACCAGGCTGCGGTGGAACAGGAAATCGAGCCGCGCCGCCTCGAACGGATCGGCGGCGGCGGCCATCGCGGCGTTGAGGCGGCGCAGCTCCGCGATCTCGGCCGGGGCGATGCGGCCGACCAGGACCTCGCCGAGATTCATCTCGATGAGGCGGCGGAAGCCCTGGATGTCGCGGAAGCTCTCGGCGGACAGGTCGATGGCGAACGACAGCAGCGCGTTGACGGCGGTCTGGCGCCGGTCGGTGATGACGGCGCCGATCTTCGGCCGCGATTCCACGAGGCCGTAGGCCTTCAGGATGCGGATCGCCTCGCGCACGGTGTTGCGGCTGGCGCCGGCCATGGCGGCGATCTCGATCTCGCCCGGCAGCGCGTCGCCGACATTGAGGCCGCGGTCGCGGATCAGGTCGCGGATCGCCGCGACGACCTGGTCGACGGCCGATGTCCGCTCGTCCTCGCGTCCGCCCGCGTCCATGGCGTCTCCAGTCCCGGGCGTCTCCAGTCCCGGCCGCTCCGCTGCTACCACGCGGATGGGTAGCAGCCGGCGGCAGCGCTCGCAACGATAATTGTCCCTCAAATGTGGTCGCAGGCACCATCGATAGCGCGGATTTGACCGGCGAATCGGCTTGATGCCCGGCGCGTTCCGGCTATCTTGTCCGACAAATAGCAGGAGGAAGTTCCCATGTTGCAGTCCTGGCGCTGGTTCGGACCGGAGGACCCGGTAACGCTCGACCACGTCCGCCAAGCCGGCGCGCGCGGCATCGTCACCGCGCTGCACCACATCTATGACGGCCGGGCCTGGACCGCCGCCGACGTCGCCGAGCGCAAGGCGATGATCGAGGCGAAGGGCCTGACCTGGGCCGTGTGCGAATCGATCCCGGTGCCGACCGCCATCAAGCAGCGCCGCGGCGGCTATCGCGCGGCGATCGATGCCTGGAAGACCTCGCTCGCCAATCTCGGCCGGGCCGGGGTTCCGGTGGTGTGCTACAACTTCATGCCGGTGGTGGACTGGACGCGCACCAACCTGCGCTATCCGATGCCGAGCAGCGGGCTGGCGCTGCGGTTCGACATGCCCGACTTCGTCGCCTACGACGTGTTCGCGCTGAAGCGGCCGGGCGCCGAGGCCGACTATCCGGCCGCGCTGCTGGAAACCGCGAAGCAGCGCTTCGAGGCGATGTCGGAGGCGGAGATCGGCACGCTGGAGCGCAACATCATCGCGGGCCTGCCCGGCGGCGAGGACACCTATACCCGCGAGGGCATCGCCGAGCGCATCGCCTCGTTCGACGGCATCGGCCCGAACGAGATGCGGGCAAACCTGATCGAGTTCCTGAAGGAAGTCGTGCCGGTCGCCGAAGAGGTGGGCGTGAAGCTCGCCATCCATCCCGACGATCCACCGTTCTCGCTGTTCGGCCTGCCGCGCATCGTCTCGACCGCCGAGGACGTGCGCGCCCTGTTCGCGGCCGTCGACAGCCCGGTCAACGGCATCACGCTCTGCGCCGGCTCCTACGGCTCGCGCGGCGACAACGACCTGCCGGCGATGGCGGCGGAGTTCGGCCCGCGCATTCACTTCGTGCACCTGCGCAACGTCTCGCGCGAGCCGGACGGCTCGTTCATCGAATCGGATCACCTCGACGGCGACGTCGACATGGTGGACCTGATCTCGGCGCTGAAGCGCGAAGAGCGCCGCCGCGCCGCCGAAGGACGCCCGGACGTCGAGTTCCCGATGCGCCCCGACCACGGCCACCTTCTCGTCGACGACATCGCCAAGGATGCCGCCGGCCTCAGGGTCAATCCCGGCTATTCCTGCATCGGCCGCCTGAAGGGCCTCGCCGAGCTGCGCGGCGTGATGGCCGCGGTGGACAAGCTGCTGCCGGCCTGATCGCGTCGGGCGGGCCGTGTGTCCCGCCCACATCCGCAACGGCGCTCCAGATGACGGCCGGAGATAATTTCATTTGGCTAAGCAGGCGCCATAGCGGACACCTTAGACGCCAGGCGCATGAGTCCATCTAAAGGCCGGGTGGCGGTAGGTGCAGCGATGGGCTGATTATGACTGATCGCACCCCAATGCGGTGCTTTCGGGCTCAAGCAGATGTCTGAATTCGCTGAATAACCAGCCGCTTATTCCGCCGCCGCAGCCGGTCGTTTTTCTCAGCGACCCAACACCGTCCAGTGCAGCCAGAACCCGATCGGCGTGGTGTGCTCCTGTTGTCGTACTGACGGGCGGCCCAATGACCCACATCAGAACGAATAGGCGGAGGTGTGAAGGCAATTACGCCTATCGACTTCCGGTGCACAATGCGCGAACGTTCAACCCAGCGGCAATTGTCGCGGGGGATATGCGCAATGGCGGATGAAGACGCGGATATCGGTTGGCCGGCAATGACTGGCGTTGAGGATGCGCCGCTCATATATGCAGATGGGTTCCATGGCATTCAGGAATTCTCCGGCGTGGTGCGCCTCAATCTGTTCGCCATCGGCGGAGTGCCAGAGGGCACCTTCTCCAGATGCACTGCCCGTGTGGTGATGCCGACCGCCACGTTCGAGGAAATGATCGTCTTGCTTTACGGTGCAGTCCAGAGCGCTCGTGCTGCCCGCGCATCCGGCGAGAACACGACCAATGAAGGCTGAAGGCATCTGGCAGGGATTCAGACATCGGCCAAACGTCTCTTCGGAGGGCGTTTATCGAGATGACCTGATGACGCAACGAGGGGCCGCCCACGCCTCCGATCTGCATTCGGTACCCCCGACGAGGGGCCCTAGGGAACGGTATATGTCGGAATCTCTGATGGATGCGAAGATCGCCGCGGCAGAAGCGCGGACGGACGCGAAGTTCGCTGAGTTGAAAGGCGACGTCCGCGCGTTTTCACAGAAGCTGGATGACGTTCTGGCGGACGTCCGGCAGTCGAAGATGGAGATAGCGAGCGCTCGCGATTCAATCGCTTCCGAGGGCCGCGTTACGCGATTTACCTATGTGTTCACGACGGTAGGGCTTTGCCTGGCGCTGATCGGAACCGTGGTCGGCATTTTGTCCTACGGCGGAGACAGGTTCGCCCAGGGCAATGAGAATGCGGCGGCGATCAGCGCCCAGATTCAGTCGACGCTCGCCCCGGTTATCGAGGCCCTTCAGAAGCAGCCGCCAGCCCGGTGAACAGGGGCGGGTACTTCTTATGATCTGATCGAGATCGTCGAGGACATGGCGCTGGACCCGTTGGCCATCCCTTTTAGCCGGCATGGCGTGTTGCTCAGCGGCTCGCGGTGTACCGGCTCATCCTCAGGTTTTCCCCATCGGACCGACCAGCTTCTGTAGCAGCGACGCCATCTCATCCGGCGCTCAGGCGCCGATGCCGCAGGCGGCGCGGTAGGGCGCGAGGGCGCGCTGCACGGCGGCGCGCATGAGGGCATCCGGCCGGGCGGCGAGGGTGCCCGCCGCGACCGCCGGATAGAGCGGGCCGAGATATTGGCTGACGAGGGTTTCGGGAATGTGCCGGCCGGCGAGGCGCGACAGCAGCCGCTCCACCGCGCCGCTCGCCGCCCGGTGCGGCCAGTAATAGCGGATGCGGTCGGAATAGCTGTAGTGGCGCTGGATGCGCTGGGCGTCGGCATCGCCCGGATAATATTTCGCCCAGTGGCCGGGTTCGGCCACCATCAGCCGCTCCATGGCGGCGGCAAGCGTGTCGTCCTCGGCAAGCCCGTCCATCACCGCGGCGATGCGGTCGAGGCCATAGAGCGCCTCGCGCAGCGCGAACGTCAGGCCCGGCCCGACCTTAAGGATGGCGAAGCCGTCCTGAACGAGGGCCGCCAGCGCCTCCGCCGGCTGGTAGTCGGTGGAATGGGCCTCGAACACCAGACCCGGCATCCGGTCGAGCGCCGCCGAGAGCGCGCCCGCCGCCGGCCGGTCGTAGACGACGACGTTCTCGTTGCCGAACTCGACGCCCGGCTGCACCACCACGCCGAGCGTGCGTTCGAACGCGGCGGCGACGCCCGCCCGCGCGAACGCGTCGCGATGGACGGCGACGGTCTCGAGCGCGGCTTCGGGCCGGGTGACGGCGAGGTGATCCAGCGCCTCGAACGCGCCGCCGGGGATCGGCACCTCGGTGCCGATGATGTAGACCGGCTTCTCGGAACCGTCGGCGCCCGCCGCCTCGCCGATGGCCGCGAGCCGCGCCGCGCGCCCGGCGGTGACCGCGTCCGGCAGCGCCTCGGGCTCGTCCCGGCAGCCCATGCTGGTATCGAGGTGGATCTTGGTGAAGCCGGCCTCGACATAGGCCGCCACCATCGCCTCGGCGCGGGCGAGCGCGTCCTCCGCCGGCAGCGCCTTCCACGGATTGGGGCCGAGATGGTCGCCGCCGAGGATCAGCCGGCTCCGGTCGAAGCCGACGCGGTCTGCGATCTCCTCGACGAACCGGCGGAAATCGGCCGGGGTCATGCCGGTATAGCCGCCCTCCTGGTTGACCTGGTTGCAGGTCGCTTCGATGAGGACGTCCGTGCCGTCGTCGCGGCCCTGGGCGAGCGCGGCCGCGATCACCGTCGGATGGGCCGAGCAGACGGAGGTGATGCCGGGCCGGCGGCCGGCGGTCGGGCTGGCGAGGTCGAGGAGGCGCATGGTCATGGCTTCGGTCCCGTGGAGCCTGTCGCGTGCAGACCGGCGGATCTGGACGGGACAGGCCCGAGCTTCTGAGTTCTGTGGCGGCGTCTCGCCGGGCGGATGTCCGCCGGCGGTTCAGACCGCGACGCCGTGCGCGGCGAGGAAGGCGTCGCGTTCCGCGGTGGTGGACGTGCCTTCCATCGGCCCCTTGACCGTGACGGCCCGGGCACCGCAGGCATTGGCCCCGATCAGCGCTTCGCGGGCGGGCACGCCGGCGAGCCAGGCGACGACGAACGCGGCACCGAAGCTGTCGCCCGCCCCGGTCGGGTCGATCTCCGTCACCGGGAAGGCCGGCGCGGAGACGGTTCCGGCGGGGTCGTAATAGCGCGCGCCCTCGGCGCCGGCCTTGACGACCACGGCCTTGACGCCGCTGGCGAGGATGCGCGCGACGGCCTCCGCCTCGGTTTCGGCTTCCGCGAACAGGAAGAGCTCGCCGCCGCTCGGCAGGAAGAGGTCGGTATCGGCGAGCACGCGCGACAGCGCCCGCGACATGCCGGGCAGGCCGAGGATCTCCTTGCGCACGTTCGGATCGAACGACACCGTGCCGCCGCGGGCCTTCACCGCCGCGATCGCTTCCATCACGAGATCGACCACCGAGGGCGAGAACAGCGACGAGCCCATGACGTGCACGTGCCCGGCTTCGGCGATCAGGGCGCGGGCGGCGGCCGTGGGCGCGATCGCGCCGCAGGCGGCGTGCTTGATGTTGAACACGAAGTCGCGGTTGCCGTCCGGGCGGTAGCGCACGAAGGCGCTGCCGGTCGGCACCTCCCGGTCGATCGCGATGGCGGAGATGTCGACGCCGTCAGCGGCGAGGCGGTCGAGATTGACGCGGCCGAAATCGTCCGAGCCGACGGCCGAGACGATGCCGCAGGGATGGCCGAGCTTCGCGACCTGGTCGATGAAGATCGCCGGGGCGCCGGAGGGAAACGGGCCGACGAGCGCGATGGGTTCGCGGAAGCCGTCGCCCGGCTCCACCGCCATGATCTCCACCAGGATCTCGCCGATCGTCACGACTTTCTTCATGGGCTTCCTCCGGCTCGCGGGCCTTCTTCGGGCGGGCTGTTTTCCAGCCGTCGTTGGTCGTCAGGGTTCTGCCGCGGCCCGGATCGCCGTCCGGATCGCGCTACCGGCCGGCAGCCTCAGGCCGAGGCGCGCATCATCAGCGTGGCGCCGAGGCGGATCTGGCGCACCGGCGCGGTCGCCGGGCCGTCTTCCTCGCTTTCGATGCCCTCCATCAGGAGATCGATGCAGTGGCTGCCGAGCTGGTCGAAATTCTGGGCGACGGTGGTGAGCGGCGGGCAGCCGTAGCGGCTGAGCGGCTGGTCGTCGTGGCCGGCGATGCGCAGGTCGCAGCCGGGTTCGCGGCCGATGCGCAGGCCGCGCTGGTAGCAGGCCGCCATCACGCCGGTGGCGATGCGGTCGTTGGCGCACAGCACCGTCGTGGTGGCGAAGCCCGGGCCGTCGAGCACCCGCTGGGCCTCGGTGAAGCCGACATCCTCGAACCGCCAGTCGCGGGCGTCGGTGACGCTGACGACTTCCGGCTGGAAGCCGAGCCGCGTCATGGTCTGGAGATAGGCGAGCTTGCGCTCGGCGGCGTTGTTGTTGATCGCCGGCATGTCGAAATAGGTCGGCGGCGTGCCGGTGCGGCAGAGATATTCGGTGATGAGCGGCATGCTCTGGAAATTGTCGGTGCCGACGAAGGGGGTGCGGTCGTCGAGGCGGGAATCGAGGAACACGATCGGAATCCGCGCCCGCAGGCTCTCGATCAGGCCGCGATCGGAATCCGCGCCGAGCGGGGCGACGATGGCGCCGGCGATCTTCAGGGACAGCAGCATCTCGATGGAGCGGCCCTCGAGCTCCGGGTCGCCGCGCGAGGACAGCACGATCAGGAGGTAGCCGTTCGCCATGCAGCGCGCCTCGATGCAGCGCACCAGCTCGGAGAAGAACGTGTCCGAGGTGTCCGGCACGATGACGCCGATGATGCGCGGCCGCTTCTTGTTGAGGTTCACCGCGAACAGGTTCGGCCGGTAGTCGTATTTGGACAGCGCCTGCTCGATCTGCGCGCGGGTGG
This sequence comes from Pseudomonadota bacterium, assembly GCA_023442215.1. Classification (GTDB taxonomy): domain Bacteria; phylum Pseudomonadota; class Alphaproteobacteria; order Rhizobiales; family Segnochrobactraceae; genus Pseudoxanthobacter. Next base: position 6,825 of record JAEZMP010000679.1, on the reverse strand, counting down.
ATTTGCGCACGCTCGCGGGATCGTTGAAATATTTCGAGACCGTCGGGCGGGAGATGCCGCTGAGCTGCGAGAACTCCGCCATGTTCTTGATCTTGTGATCGGCCATTCGCGCTCTTTCGGGCTTCTTCATTGGTCTCGCCTCGGGCGCCGCGGTCTCGCCTCGGGGCACCATCGGTCCCGCCCCGGGCGCCGTCCGAAAAGCCGGCCCTGGCAGGCGACTGTCTCCGCCGGTGCGCGTCGAGGCTCCGGCGGAAGCCGCCAGCCCGGCCGACGACCCTCCGATAGCCGGCTGCGGCCATGATGGCGAGCCTGCAATCGCAGCCGGACCTGTTCCCGGGCCGCCCGGACCGGAGGGCGCCCGCGGCGAGAGGCCTGCATTGCGCGGTGACGGGACCGGACGGGCGGCCGCCATCGCGTCCACATCCGGGGACACGCTAGCACAGAGTTTTACGCGAGCAAGTTTTTAAGTTGACGCGGTGCGAAGCCACCCCTAGCCTCCCCTCAAAATCGACGGCCGCCGGCAAACGCGCGGCCCGCGTTCCCGGGAGGACGCACGCCCCATGACGATCCCCAGCCGGCATACGACCGTCTGAACGCTGCCGCCGGGTTTCCGGCGGCGTTCGGCGCCGTCTGCGAGGCCGGCCCCGCGGGGAAGACCCCGCGCCTGGGATCGTCGCCGGCCCCGCCTCCCGCGACGAAAACATGGGCAGGGAGGTATCGATGAGCGCATTCAATCCGGGCGGCCGGCTTCAGGGCAAGGTGGCTCTGGTCACCGGGGCAAGCTCCGGCATCGGCCGCGCGCTCGCCCGGGCGCTCGCCGCGGAAGGGGCCTCGCTGGCGCTCGCCGCACGCTCCGCCGAGCGGCTCGCCGCCGTGGCGGAGGCCGTTGGCGCCGAGGACACCCTGGTTCTGCCGTCGGATCTCGGCGCGGGCGCGGAGGTGGAGCGCGTGGTGGGCGAAACCGTCGCCCGGTTCGGCCGCATCGACATCCTGCTCGCCAATGCCGGCCTCTACCTGCCCGGCGACGTGGCCGAGGCCGATCCGGAGGCGATGGACGCCGTGGTGGCGATCAACGTCAACGGCGTGTTCCGCAGCGTGCGGGCCGTGCTGCCGGGCATGATCGAGCGCGGCAGCGGCGACATCGTCGTCACCAGCTCGGTCTCCGGCCATCAGGCCATCCCGTGGGAGCCGGTCTACAGCGCCACCAAGCACGCGGTGCAGGCCTTCGTGCACGGCGTGCGCCGGCAGGCTGCGCCCCATGGCGTGCGCGTCGGCGCGGTGGCGCCCGGGGTGGTGCTGAACGAATTGTGGGGTTTCACCGACCCCGCCGCCATCGAGGCGAAGGTTGCCGCGCGCGAGGGGCTGCGCTCGGAAGACGTCGCCGATGCCGTGATCTTCATGCTGACGCGGCCGGCCAACGTCACCATCCGCGATCTCGTCATCCTGCCGCAGAACCAGGACATCTGAGCGGGCATCCGACGGCGAGGGGCAACCCCATGGAACGTTTCGATTACGTGATCGTCGGGGCCGGCGCGGCGGGGTCCGTCCTCGCCAACCGGCTGACCGAGGATCCCAGGGTGCGCGTGGCGCTGATCGAGCCCGGCACCGATCGCAACAGCGGCAAGACCATCGTGAAGATGCCGCTCGGCATGGTGACCTTCATGATGCCGGCGGTCGATTTCCTCGGCGGCCCGAAATTCATGTCGTGGTTCGAGACCGAGCCGGAACCGGGGCTGCAGGGCCGCAAGGTGATGCTGCCCCGCGGCAAGGCGACCGGCGGCAGCACGACCGTGAACGGCATGATCTTCATCCGCGGCCAGCGCGAGGACTACGACCACTGGCGCGACCTCGGCAATCCCGGCTGGGGCTACGACGATCTCCTGCCCTATTTCCGGCGACTGGAGACGTTTGAGACCCTGGTCGATCCCGCCGGCAGCCGCCACATCCGCCTCGGCGGACGGCCCGTGTCCGAACAGATCGACCCCGCCTTTCACGGCACCGGCGGGCCGGTGAACGTCGCGCAGCTGCGCTCCGTCAACCCGATGTGCGACGTGTTCCTGGACGCCGCGCGGCAGGCCGGCCACGCCTACAACGCCGATTTCAACGGCGCCCGGCAGGAGGGCTTCGGCTACTACACCTTCACCCAGAAGGGCGGCGAGCGGCAGAGCGCGGAACGGGCCTATCTCGATCCGGTCCGCCACCGCCCGAACCTCGCCATCTTCCCGGGGCGCCGGGTGACGCGCATCCTCACCGAGGGGCGCCGCGCCGTCGGCGTCGCGTGGGAAGCGGGCGAGGGCGACGCGGCCGTGCGCGGCGAAACCCGTGGCGGCGAGATCATCCTCAGCGCCGGGGCGTTCGTCTCGCCGCAGCTTCTGATGCTGTCGGGCATCGGCAACGGCCGCGATCTCGCCCGCCACGGCATCGAGGTCCTCAACGACCTGCCGGGGGTGGGCGCCAATCTCCAGGACCACATCGACGTGACGATGGAGTACAAGGCGAAGACCACGGTGCCCTACGGCCTGTCGTGGAAGGCGCTGCCCGCCAATGTCGCCCACGTCTTCAAGTGGCTGTTCGGCCGTCGCGGGCTGTTCTCTTCGACGACCGGCGAGGGCGGGGCGTTCGTGCGGACGCGGCCCGATCTCGACCGCCCGGACATCCAGCTGTTCTTCTGCACCTCGGTCGGCAACGCCCAGAACGCCGGCTCGCTGTTCGGGCACGGCTTCCTCGTCCATGTCTGCGAACTGCGTCCCGGCAGCATCGGCAGGCTGACGCTGGCGAGCGCCGATCCGCATGAGCGGCCGGCGATCCGCTACGATTTCTTCCGCGGCGACAGCACGATGGAGTCGCTGCGCGAGGGCATCAAGCTCGTCCGCAGGCTGATCGCCCAGAAGGCGTTCGAACCGCACCTCGCCGGCGAGGTGACGCCGGGGCCGGAGGCCGACAGCGACGGCGCGCTCGAAGCCTATATCCGCCAGCGCTGCGGCACCCTCTACCATCCCGTCGGAACCTGCAGCATGGGCACCGGCGACATGGCGGTGGTCGAGCCGTCGTCGCTGCGGGTGCGCGGCATGGAGGGATTACGGGTGATCGACGCCTCGGTGATGCCGGCGATCGTTTCCGGCAACACCATGGCCGCCACCTACTGCATCGCGGAGAAGGGCGCCGATCTGGTGCGCGGGGCGGCCTGATCCGTCCGGAAAACGCCGCGCAAAACGTGGCTGCGAAACCTGGCGGCAAAACCCGACGGCAAAACTTGGCGCACGTCAAATATTGGATTGACGCGCACACATCCGGCCTCTAGGTTTCTCTCCATAAAAACAACAGGAGGAAATGATCCGCGACCGGCTTGCCGGCAGGATCGCGAAACGCCCCGCCGATCGTCCGCCGTCGCGGGCGGAACCGGGGCCGATCACGGCCATCGCGGCTCCTTTCGACGACACTTCTTCCGGACGGCGGCGTGTTCAAGCGTCTTTCGTCCGTTCGGCTTCGCGAACCGGCCTCTCACGCCGGCCGTGCCGATGTCGCGTGCGTACAAAAAAGCAAAAACCGTGAACGAGGAAACGTCATGAAGAAGATCATTACCGCCCTGGCAGCGCTTGCGGTCGGTGTCAGCGTCCTTGCCGGTGCGGGTTCCGCCCAGGCGCAGGACGGCAAGAAGTTCACCATCGCCCTGATCCCGGGCCTGACGACGGACGCGTTCTACATCACCATGCGCAAGGGCGCCGAGGCTGCCGCGAAGGCGGTCGGTGCCGAGCTCGTGTTCCAGGGCGCGCCGGACTTCAACCCCGTTCTCCAGGTGCCGGTGCTCGACGCGGTGATCGCCCGCAAGCCGGACGCGATCCTGATCGCACCGACCGACAAGACCCAGCTCGTCCAGCCGCTGAAGAAGGCGGCCGAGGCCGGCATCCCGGTGATCACCGTCGACACCTTCATCGGCGACGGCGTCTACCAGACCGGCAAGGGCGACGCGGACTTCCCGCTCTCCTACATCGCCTCCGACAACGTGCTCGGCGGCCGCATGGCGGCCCGCGCGCTCGCCAAGGCGGTGGGCGAGAAGGGCAAGGTCTACGTCTCCAACGTGAAGCCGGGCATCTCCACCACCGACCAGCGCGAGCAGGGCTTCAAGGAGGAGATGAAGAACTATCCGGGCATCACGGTGCTCGACACCCAGTTCAACGACAACGACGCCAACAAGGCGGCCTCGCAGCTCCAGTCCGTCATGGCGCGCAATTCCGACCTCGTCGGCGTGTTCGGCGCCAACCTGTTCTCGGCGCTCGGCGCCGCCAACGGCGTGCAGCAGGCCGGCCAGTCCGGCAAGGTGAAGGTCGTCGCCTTCGACGCGCCGACCTCGATCGTCGACAACATCAAGAACGGCCTCGTCGACATCGCCATCGCCCAGCACCCGGCCGAGATCGGCTACTACGGCGTGATGTCGGCCTATGCCCACCTGACCGGCCAGTCGATCCCGACCGCCATCGGCACCGGCTTCACCGTGATGGACAAGTCGAACATCGAGAACCCGGACATCGCCAAGTTCGTCTACTCGGACTGAGCGATCGACCTGTCGGCCCGGACGGAGGCGCGTGACGACGTCCCGCCTCCGCCCGATACCGGACCGGACGAAACGACATCCGACGCGGCAGGCCGGCCTTGATGGTCCCCGCCGCGTCCCCGACCGGACCGAACGGCAGAGGTGCCGCGCTCCGGTGCGAGGCTCCCGGCGCAACGACGCGGGGAGAGCATCGGCGGCACGGCCGTCCGATGCGGCACGAGCCGGCCCCGGCCGGCGGCCCGCCCGGGGATTGCCCGCGCCGAGGCCGGTCCCGGCAGGCACCCGTCACCAGGCCCGCGATCGCCGGGCGCTAAACCGCGATCCCGCTCTAGTTTTCAATGCGAGCCCGCGGCCACGGGCGGCGACAAGCGCCCACGGCCCGGACCCTGAACGGCACGGAGAGGCGCATGTCCGCCCAATCAACCTCGGAAGTGCGCGCGGCCGCACCCAAGCACGGCGCGAAGTCCGGGCCGAGCGGCTTCCTGCTCGCGCTCGCCGCCGCCCGCGCATGGCTGTTCCTGGCCATCCTCATCGTCTTCTTCGAGGTGTGGGCGCGGGTGAGCTACGGCTCGACCTTCCTGTTCTCGGCCTATAACGCCCAGTCGATCGGCATCTTCGCCGTCGCGCCGCTGCTGCTGGCGCTCGGCTCCACCTTCGTCATCATTTCCGGCGGCATCGACCTGTCGATCGGCTTCATCATGGGCCTGTCGGCCGTGGCTGCCGCCCACGCCACCAACGTTGCCGGCGGGTTCCTGCCGCCGTTCCCGGCGATGATCATCGGCATCCTCGTCGGCCTCGCCGTCGCCCTGGTGCCGGGCTGGATCAACGGCATGCTGATCTCCAAGCTTCGCGTGCCGCCGTTCATCGGCACGCTCGGCATGTACGGCGTGGCCCGTGGCGCGGCGTTCCTCATCGCCGGCGGCACGACGGTTCCGGTGTCCAATTCCTGGTTCGCCGCGCTCGGCAACGGCCGCTTCCTCGGCGTGCCGGTGATCGTGATCGTGACCGTGCTGTTCGTGCTGCTGATGCACTACCTGCTGTCGCAGACCCGCTTCGGCCAGCACACCTACGCCATCGGTGCGAGCGAGCAGGCGGCGCTGCGGGCGGGCATCAATGTCAGCCGCCACATCCGCAAGCTCTATCTCCTGTCGGCGGCCTGCGCCGGCCTCGGCGGCGTGCTCTACGCGGCGCGCTTCACCGCCGGCGCCGCCCAGGCGGGCGAACCGCTGCTGCTCGATTCCATCGCCGCGGTGGTGATCGGCGGCGCCAGCCTGTTCGGCGGCTCCGGCACCATCCTCGGCACGGTCGCGGGCGCCCTCGTCATCGCCGTCATCCAGTACGGCCTCGTCTTCATCAATGTGGAGCCGTTCTGGCAGTTCATCGCCGTCGGCACCGTGATCGTCATCTCCGTGCTGGTCGACCAGACCCAGCGCAGGCTCGGCGGGGAGAAGCACTGATGTCCGTCCAGACCCAGACCGCCTCGCGTGCAGCCAGCCACCCCGCGGCCGCCGCCGGCACCCAGCCCATCCTCGACGTGCGCTCGGTCTACAAGCGCTTCGGCGGCGTGGAAGCGCTGAAGGGCATCTCGCTCCAGCTCTATCCCGGCGAGGTCGTCGCGCTCGCCGGCGACAACGGCGCGGGCAAGTCGACCCTGATCAAGACGATCTCCGGCGTGCACCATGCCGACGAGGGCGAGATCCTGTTCAACGGCGAGCGGGTGAGCTTCGCCACCCCCGAAGCCGCCCGGGCCCATGGCATCGAGACGATCTACCAGGACCTGGCGCTCGCCGACAATCTGTCGATCGGCGCCAACATCTTCCTCGGCCGCGAGCCGGTGAAGAAGGTGCTCGGCCTGTTCCCCGTGCTCGACCGGGGCGCGATGGCGAAGGCCGCGCAGGAAACCATGGCGATGCTGGATTTCCACGTGAACCGGCTCGACGCCCCCGTCGGCCGCTTCTCCGGCGGCCAGCGGCAGGCGGTCGCCATCGGCCGGGCGATCTACTGGAACGCCCGCGTCCTCATCATGGACGAGCCGACCGCCGCGCTCGGCGTGCCCGAGCAGCGCAAGGTCGTCTCGCTGATCAAGACGCTGAAGGCCCAGGGCCGCGCCATCATCTTCATCTCCCACAACCTTCAGGACATCTTCGCGGTGTCCGACCGGATCGTGGTGATGCGGCGCGGCGCGCTTGCCGGCGAGCGGCGAATCGAGGACACCAACCACGACGAGGTCGTCAAGCTCATGGTCGGCGGCTGAGGCGCCCTCTCCTCGGCCC
>JAEZMP010000672.1 GCA_023442215.1 Pseudomonadota bacterium | reverse complement strand
GGCGGGCACCGCACGCGTGCCGCGTTCCGTGAAGGTGGTCGGTGCGCTTTGCCTCGCCGCGTCGCTGATGCTGGCCGCGCAGCCGGCGGCCGAGGCCGCTTCGGACATGCTGACCGCGCCCATGCTGTCGTCGCGCACGCCGGTGCTGCCGCTGCCGAGGCCCGGCTCCGAGGAGACCCTCCAGCCCCCCGGCGTTCCCGCGGCTGGGGCGGTGACGATGCCGGGCGTTCCCGCGGTGCCCTACGCGCAGCCGAACACGCCCAACACCGGCAAGCCCAGCGGCCAGGAAGTGCCGCTCTATCTCGTCGCCAAGCTGACACCCGACGGCAAGCCGCTCAACGGCGGCGTGGTGTGGCGCGTGTTCGGCGATCACCCCGACGCCGCCGGCAAGCTGCCTCTGGTGGCGGTCGCGGCCGGTGGCGACGGCGAGTTCCGCCTGCGGCCGGGCGTCTATTTCGTGCACGCCGCCTATGGCCGGGCCGGCGCGACAAGCCGCGTCGACCTGACGCGCAGCGTCGTCAGCGAGACGGTGGTGCTGCATGCCGGCGGGCTCGAACTCGATGCGGTGATCGACGAGAACATCCCGCTGCCCGCCGACGAGGTGACCTTCGACATCTTCAAGGCCGAGGAAGACGCCAGCGGCGAGCGGCCGGCGGTGGTGCGCGGCGTCAAGCCGGGCGTGATCGTCCGCCTGCCGGCAGGCACCTACCACGTCGCCAGCCATTATGGCGGCGTCAACGCGGTGATGCGGGCCGATATCGAGGTGGAGGCCGGCAAGCTCGTGAAGGCGACGCTGCACCACAAGGCCGCCGAGGTGACGCTGAAGCTCGTCGCCAAGCACGGCGGCGAGGCGCTCGCCAACACACAGTGGTCGGTGAAGGCCGAGGACGGCAAGGTGGTGGCGGAGAAGATGGGCGCGTTCCCGAGCCTCGTGCTGGCCGAAGGCAAGTACGAGATCGTCGCGAAGAACGGCGAGAAGACCTACAGCCAGAGCTTCGACGTCGAGGCCGGCCAGAATCGCGACCTCGAGGTCGTTGCGCAGGATATGCGCTGAGCTTCATGCGTCGAGTTTCATGCGCAGAAGCTCCGCGCCGCATGAACGACAACGAAGACGCCGCCCAATGGCGTCCGGGCCGGAAATCGCCGGCCTCGCCATCGCCATGAAAGGGCGCCTCGGAACGAAAAAAGCGCCCCGGAACGGCTGTCCGGGGCGCTTTTCTGTTCTGCGGGGCCGCGTCAGGCGGCGGCGGCAGCCGCCAGGCGCGCGCGCTTTAGGTCCGGCGGCACCGCCTCATCGACGAGAAGGGCGATCGCCTCCTCCAGCTTCATCGAGACCTGATCGCGCGAGCCGAGGCGGCGGATGGAGATGGTGCCCTCCTCCGCCTCGCGCTTGCCGGCGATCAGCATCACCGGCACTTTGGCCAGCGAATGCTCGCGCACCTTGAAGTTGATCTTCTCGTTGCGCAGGTCGATCGAGGTGCGCAGACCGGCGGCCACCAGCTTCTCACGCACCGCGACGGCATAATCGTCGGCATCGGAGGTGATCGTGGTCACCAGCGCCTGCACCGGCGACAGCCACAGCGGGAAGTGGCCGGCGAAGTTCTCGATCAGGATGCCGATGAAGCGCTCCATCGAGCCGCAGATGGCGCGATGAACCATGACCGGGGTCTTCTTGGCGCCGTCCTGGTCGATATAGAACGCGCCGAACCGCTCCGGCAGGTTGAAGTCGACCTGGGTGGTGCCGCACTGCCAGTCGCGGCCGATGGCGTCGCGCAGCACGTACTCGAACTTCGGCCCGTAGAACGCGCCCTCGCCCGGATTGATCGCGGTCTTGATACGCCCGCCGGACTGCGCCGCGATCTGCTCCAGGACCCGGCTCATGACGTCCTCGGCATGATCCCACAGCGCGTCGGAACCGACGCGCTTCTCGGGCCGGGTGGAGAGCTTCACCACGATCTCCTCGAAGCCGAAATCGGCATAGGTCGAGAGGATCAGGTCGTTGATCTTCAGGCACTCGGCGGCGAGCTGGTCCTCGGTGCAGAAGATGTGGGCGTCGTCCTGGGTGAACCCGCGCACGCGCATCAGCCCGTGCATGGCGCCCGACGGCTCGTAGCGGTGGACCGCGCCGAACTCCGCGAGCCGCATCGGCAGGTCGCGGTAGGACTTCAGGCCGTGCTTGAAGATCTGCACGTGGCCGGGGCAGTTCATCGGCTTCAGCGCGAACACGCGCTCGTCGTCGGTCTCGTCGCCGGCCGACTGCACCTTGAACATGTTCTCGCGATACCAGCCCCAGTGGCCGGAGATTTCCCACAGCGACTTGTCGAGCACCTGTGGCGCGTTGACTTCGGCGTAGTCGGCCGCGAGTCGGCGGCGCATATAGGCGATCAGGCCCTGGAAGATCTGCCAGCCATTCGGGTGCCAGAACACCACGCCCGGTCCCTCCTCCTGGAAATGGAACAGGTCCATCTCGCGGCCGAGCCGGCGGTGGTCGCGCTTGGCGGCCTCCTCAAGCATGGTGAGGTAGGCGTTGAGGTCGGCATCGGACTGCCATGCGGTGCCGTAGATGCGCGACAGCATGGGATTGTTGGCATCGCCGCGCCAGTAGGCGCCGGCCACCTTCATCAGCTTGAAGGACTGGCCGATCTGGCCGGTGGAGGCCATGTGCGGACCGCGGCACAGGTCGAACCAGTCGCCCTGACGGTAGATCTTGATCGTCTGGTCGGCGGGGATCGCGTCGACGAGCTCGACCTTGAAGTTCTCGCCCTTGTCGGCGAAGACCTTCTTGGCCTCGTCGCGGGTCCAGACCTCCTTGGTGAACGACGCATTGCGCGCGATGATCTCGCGCATCTTCTGCTCGATCCGCGGCAGATCCTCGACGGTGAACGGCTCGTTGCGATGGAAGTCGTAATAGAATCCGTTCTCGATCACCGGGCCGATGGTGACCTGGGTGCCGGGAAAGAGTTCCTGCACCGCCTCGGCCATCACATGGGCCGCGTCGTGGCGGATCAGCTCGAGCGCACGCGGGTCCTCGCGGGTGACGATCTCGATGCGGGCGCCGTCCGGCACGGCATCGGAGAGGTCCTGCACGGTGCCGTCGACGGCGATGGCGACGGCCTTCTTGGCGAGCGACTTGGAAATGGATTCGGCGACGGCCCGACCGGTCACGCCGTCTTCAAAGGCACGGCGGGCGCCATCGGGAAAGGACAATTCGATCATAACGCACCTTAGGTTTGCTCACTCACTGCCCACGAGCGCAGGTAAGCGGAGTTGAAACGGGCCGAGCACGGCACCGGTCGAGAACCGCGCCTTGATGGACGCGGATCGCGGCGTTTTCGCGCCGCACGGGCCGGGCGTCAACTCAAAGCTGATGTGCGGTGGTTCCGGGTGAACGATGGCCGCGACTGCAATGTTCCTGAGAACAGCGGCTTGGAGGACTCAGCGGTCGAGCCGTGTCTTCGGATCGATGTGGCGGCCGGTCCAGCGGCCGTAGCGCCATGGCGACCACCAGCGTGCCGCCGCCGGCGCGGCGTCCGGCACCGGATCGAAGCCGCTCGCGCCGAGTGGATGGCAGCGCAACAGGCGCGCGAGCGTCATCCAGCCGCCGGCCCAGAAGCCGAAACGGCCGATGGCTTCCTCGCCGTAGGCCGAGCACGACGGCAGGTAGCGGCACGCATTGGGCAGAAGCGGCGACAGGACAAGGCGATAAAGCCGGATCAGGACGCGCGCGAGAAAGACGCCCGGACGGAAGGCGGGGCTGCGCGGCGCAGCGGCCGGAGGAACAGGCTCCGCCTGTTCCTCCTCGTCCGGCATCGCCGGATCGTCCCGCCAGCTGCAGCCGAGACACATCGCGCGGCGCCTCAGGCCGGAGGGGCCGCGCGGGCGGCGAGCGCCTTGTCGATGGCCTCGACGGTGGCGTCGAACGTCAGCAGCGTCGAGGGGTGGCGGGCCTTGTAGTCGCGCACCGGTTCCAGCACCGCGAGTTCGGCGAAGCGGCCTTCCGGCGGGGGGCCATCCTCCTTCAGCATCCGGCGCATGGCGTCGCGGACGGCGCGCACCTCGTCGATCCCGGCACCGACCACATGGCGCGCCATGATCGCCGAAGAGGCCTGGCCGAGCGCGCATGCGCGCACCTGATGGGCGAAATCGGCGATCATGTCGCCTTCAAGCCTCACTTCGACGGTCACGGTCGAGCCGCACAGCCGGGAATGAGCGCTCGCCGTGCCATCCGCATGGTCGAGACGGCCGAGCCGGGGAATATTGCCCGCATAACTCAGGATGCGCGTGCTGTAGACCGTATCGAGCATGGAGGCTGTCCGTCCATCGTCGCTGAAACCGGTACGTACCGTCTTGCAAGGGACCGGTTTCACTCCCTCCGCTGACGTCCTATATAGGGTGCGAACGCAGCCGGTCGACAGTCCTGCTCCCTATCCTTTCGCATGTCATCGTCACGGCAGGCGGGAAAGAGGATGTCGCCGGACCGGATGCCTCGCGGCGGCCGGCATCGGCGACGGGTTCCGTCGGCGGCCGGCTCGGACCGCGGGAATGTCGCGGCGGGTCATGAATTGGACGACAGATCAGGAATCGAACGCCCCGGAACGGATATCACCGGCCGGGAGCGGGACGGGAGCCCCCCGATGGATGCCGTTGTGAAGAGTCTCGCCGACCGCCGCGAACGCGACGCCACCGCGCCCGTGCGCCCGAGCCGCGAGGAAGCGGAAGCCGCCGTGCGCACGCTCATCCAGTGGGCGGGCGACGACCCGGACCGCGAGGGCCTGCTCGACACGCCGCGCCGGGTGACGGCGGCCTACGAGGAATTCTTCCGGGGTTATCGCGACGACGTCACCGCCGTGCTGGACCGCACCTTCGAGGAGGTGAGCGGCTACAGCGACATGGTGCTCGTGCGCGACATCCCGTTCTATTCCCATTGCGAACACCACATCGTGCCGTTCATCGGCAAGGCCTACATCGCCTACTATCCCTCCAAGGGCGTGGTAGGGCTCTCCAAGCTGGCGCGGCTGGTCGACGTGTTCGCCCGCCGGCTTCAGACCCAGGAGAACCTGACCGCCCAGGTGGTCCAGGCGATGGAGGAATATCTGCATCCCCGCGGCGCCGCCGTGCTGTTCGAGGCCGAACACCAGTGCATGTCGCTGCGCGGCGTGCAGAAGGCCGGCGTCTCGACCGTCACCAGCCAGTTCACCGGCGTGTTCAAGGACAACCCGGCCGAACAGGTCCGCTTCATGACCATGATCCGCGGAACGCGCTGACCGGTACCGTCAGCGCGCGACCGCCCGGATGGACCAGACCTCCGTGTGCGCCTCCTGCCCGCCTTCCTCTCCCGCTGCCGACCCGGCGTCCGCCGACAGCCGCGCGTCGTTCCCCGCCCCCGGCTCCAAGGCCGAGCTTGAGAGCGGCCTCGCGCTGACGCCGCGCTTCGACGCCGCGGGCCTCGTCACGGCGGTCGTCACCGACGCCGCCGACGGCACCGTGCTGATGCTCGCCCATATGAACGGCGAGGCGCTGCGGCTCACCGTCGAAACCGGCATCGCGCACTACTGGAGCCGCTCGCGCAACGCGCTGTGGCGCAAGGGCGATACCTCCGGCTCGCTGCAGCACGTGCGCGAGATGCTGGTGGACTGCGATCAGGATGCCGTGGTGCTGAAGGTCTCGGTCGACGGTTCCGGGGCGAGCTGCCACACCGGGCGCCGGAGTTGCTTCTACCGCGCCGTGGATCTCGGCCCCGGCGGAGGCGCGCTGCGCTTCGTCGAGGCCGAGCCGATGGTCGATCCCGAGGCGCTTTACGGCAAGGGGCCGGCCTGATCGGCGGCCGGCCTGCGCATCCGGGTTTCCGCGCGGGGGCGCGATCGCTCACACCATCGTGATGTAGTTGCGCATGCTCTCGGCCTCGTCCTCGGCCTGGGCGATGCGGTGCTTGACGACGTCGCCGATGGAAACCACGCCCACGAGCCTGCCGTCGCGCACCACCGGCATGTGGCGGAACCGGCGGGCGGTCATGCGTTCCATCACCTCGGTGACGGTCTGGCTCTCCGTCGCGGTCTCGACGGCACGCGTCATGTGGTCGGATACCCGGTGATCGAGCACCGACGCGCCGTCCTCCGAGAGCGCGCGCACGATGTCGCGCTCGGAGATGATACCGGCGATCGCCTCGCCGCGGACGACGATGACGGCGCCGATATGGCGCGCGGCGAGAAGATCGCAGACCTCGGCGATGGTGGTCTCGGGATCGATGGTGGCGACGTCTCGGCCCTTCTTGGCGAGAATGGCGGCAACGGTCATGGCATGTCCTCCCTTGGGCTTGCCCCGGCCCCCGCAAGGGCGCGGGGCCGCATGGTGCCGCCGGAGTCAGCCATCCGTTCCGGCGGCTCGCGCAGGTTTCGTCCCGCGTCGTTTCACCACCGATGATGCCATGAATCGCAGGGAATGCCAGCTTTTAGGCGCGTTCGTCCGCCGGCGCGCGGTCAGGCGGACTCGGGCTGCCGGCCCACGGGATCGAACAGCGGGAACAGCACGAGGCCCACGAGGAAGCCGCCGATGTGGGCTTCCCAGGCGATGCCGGCATCGCCGCCGCCGCCGAGAAGCGGCAGGTTGAACACGCCGAACAGGATGTTGAGCCCGAACCAGATGCCGAGGAAGGACATGGCCTGGCGGTTGCGGACGACACCGGCGAGGCTGGTGGCCGGGCGGCGATAGGCCCAGTCCGGCGCGGCGCGGCGCCAGCCGCCGAGCGGCGCGCCCGGCTCGAACACGAAGCGGGCGGCCGCGGCCATCTGGCCGGAGATCGCCGCCGACGCGCCGACCACCGGCACCGGCTCGCCGAAATGCAGGGCGAGATGCAGCGCCGCGCCGCCGATGGTCGCGAGCGCGGAGAACGCGAGAAAGCGGGCGGTGCCGAACCGGCGCGCGACGGCGCTGCCGAACGCCAGCATCCAGACGGCGTTGACGATGAGGTGCAGCCAGCCGCCGTGCAGGAAACCGTAGGTGAGGAACGTCCAGAGATCCGCCCCGAGGCCACCCGGCAGCGGCTCCGCACCCGCCGGCATGGCGTAGCGTACCGGAATGAAGGCGAAGGTGAGGATGACCCAGAGGTCCTGCTGCGGCGACAGCAGCGAGTCGCGGATCGCCTGAATCGCGGCGAAGATCGCCAGCAGGGCCACCACCACGCCCGGGATGTTGAAGACGGGTTCGCGCGTGGGCCGCTCGTAGTCGCTCATCGGACCGTGTTCCCGGATCGGTGCTGCAAGGCAGGGCGCCGGCGGCAGCCCGCAGGCGCCGCCACCCGCTTGATAGGCGAGCCCCCGCCGGGCCGCAAGGCGCGCGCCGGGCTCGGCGGGGCGGGCTCCGGGGGTCGCCGCCGCCGGTAACACTCCGGTTGCCTTACCAAAGCCTGACGACAATCGAGACAGGTCGAATCAAATTTCCGCCTTGGATTTAGCCGCGGTGCAACGCGCTTCAGCCATCATGGCGCCGTTGAACAGGACCGACGGAATGATCCGACGCCGCGCCGCCCTCATCGCCCTTCTCTCCGCTGCCTTGATGCCGCGGGGGGCGATCGCGCGCGATTTCGACGCCAAGGTGTTCATGCCCGTGCTCGGGTCCGCGCCGGCGCCGGTCGGCTATGTCGATTTCTGCCGCCGCCACGGCGACGACTGCCACGCCCGCACTGCGCACCCGGTGGTGGTGACGCTGAACGACGACCGCTGGCTGGATCTGATCGTCGTCAACCGCTCCGTCAACGATCGCATCGCGGCGGCAACCGACATGGAAGTGTTCGGCGTCGAGGAATATTGGGACTATCCCGTCGACCGCGGCGACTGCGAGGACTACGTGCTCTTGAAGCGCCGGGAACTGATGCAGCGGGGGTGGCCGACCTCGGCGCTGCTCATCACCGTGGTCCGCGACGAGGATGGTGCCGGCCATGCCGTGCTGACGGTACGGACCGACCGGGGCGACCTCGTGCTCGACAACAAGGTCGAGATCATCCGCCCCTGGTTCCAGACGCCCTATTCCTACATCAAGCGGCAGTCGCCGCGCGATGCCTCGGCCTGGGACCGGATCGACGACCGGCGGCCGGAATCCTCGGTCGCGAGCATCAAGACCGGCCGCTGACGCCGCGGGACGGCCCCGCCCCCGTCAGCCGATATCCTCCCACCGGCCGGACGTCTCCGAGCGGACGAGCGCATCGAGGATCTGCATCCCCTTGATCGAGTGCTCGATGCCGTATTCGCGCGGCACCTCGCCGCGCGCCATGCGGACGAACCAGTCGCCCTGCTCGGCATATTGATCCGACGGCGGGATGGTCTCGACGACGGCCGAGCGGTCGTTCAGAAGGCCCTCGACATCGACGGAGATATAGGTGCGCTCCGCCTGGGGGGCGTTCGCCGGCACCTCGATCTCGAGCTTGCCCTTCGGGCCGAAGATGTTGAAGCGCTGATAGGGCGCGATCTGGGTGCCGACGGTGAAGTCGGCGCGGCGGCCGTCGCCGAAATCGAGGATGCCGGTGGTGAGCCGGTCGACCCCGAAGACCGGATCGCGGTCCATCAGCGCGATGGCACGCTTCGGCTCGGCCTCGAACATGAAGCGGGCAGCCGTGACGGGATAGCAGCCGATGTCGAGCAGCGCGCCGCCGCCGGTCTCGGGTTTGTTGCGGATGTTGGCCGGATCGACGTTGTTGTAGGAGAAGAACATCTGCAGCACCTGGGCGGGGCCGATGGTGCCCTGCCGCACGATCTCGCGCGCGCGGAGCCACTGCGGATGGAAGCGCACCATGAACGCCTCCATCACCATGGGATCGGCCGGCAGTCCGCGCAGGCGCGCCGCGTCGGCGGCATCGAGCCCGATCGGCTTCTCGCACAGCACCGCCTTGCCGGCCTCGGCCGCCCGGATCGTCCAGTCGACGTGGAGATTGTTCGGCAGCGGATTGTAGACGCCGTCGATCTCGGGATCGGCGAGCAGCTCTTCGTAGGATGAATAGGCCTTCGGGATACCGAGTTCCGCAGCCGCCTGACGCGCCCGCTCGCCGTCGCGCGAGGCGATGGCCGCAACCACGCCGAGGCTCGAGCGCTGGAGACCGGGAATGACCTTGCCGGTCCCGATCCGGGCGGTCGAGAGAATGCCCCAGCGAAACGGTGCGGCGGTTTGCGACATCGGATGTACCTCCACGGATGAGCCCTGAAACGGCTTCTTAC
>JAEZMP010000618.1 GCA_023442215.1 Pseudomonadota bacterium | reverse complement strand
CGACGACTTGCCGGCCTCGGCGGAGCGGCCGGAGAACGCCGCCCTGAGCGCGATCATGTAGGCGCGATAGCCGAAGCTCGGCAGCTCGGCCTCGTCGGCATCCGCATCGGAATCCGTCTGGTGGGCGTGGGGCGACGGACCGAGGGTCTCACGGGAAGCGGGCTCGGCCTGCGTCCGCAACAACCGGTCCGGCGTGCGGGTGAAACGCGCATTGCCCTCATAGGTGAACGGGCGCAGCCAGCTCGGCACGGCTTCGCCATCCGCCTCCGGCTGGACGCTCCGCACCGCATCCCGGCTGTCCGACTGGCCGCCGTCGCCGTCGCGAACCAGGCGCGAGGTATCGAACGATCTCGGAGGCTGGCTGGAAGCTGGCATGGCTCATAACCCGATGGGACTTCGACACCCACAAGGGATATGGACCCGAACTTAAGACAAGGTTTTCACGAGGGGTGACGGAGCCCACAAGGCGCGACCTGTGTGAATTCCGCCACCGCCTCCGATGTCTTCCGGATCGGGCCGGACGATCAGGCGCCGAAGCCCTCCAGCACGATCTTTCCGCGCGCCCGGCCGCTTTCGAGCAGGGCGTGGGCGCGCTTCAGGTTGGCGGCATTGATGGCGCCGAACGTCTCAGCGCGCGTGGTGCGGATCGCGCCGGAATCGACGAGGCGGGCCACCTCCGCGAGGAGCTTGCCCTGCGCGTCGATATCGGCCGTCTCGAACATCGACCGCGTGAACATGAATTCCCAGTGCGTGGAGATGCTTTTCCGCTTCAGCGGGTTGATGTCGAGGGCCTTGGGATCGTCGATCAGGGCGAATCGGCCCTGCGGCGCAATCAGGTCCACGATTTCCGGCAGGTGCGCGTCGGTGTTGGTGGTGGAGAACACGAACGCGGGCGGCGCCTTCAGCGGCAGCGTCGCGATTTGCGCTGCGAGGGGCCGGGTGTGATCGACCACGAAATGGGCGCCGAGCGAACGGCACCACTCGACCGTCTCGGGCCTGGACGCCGTGGCGACGACCGTGAGATCGGTCGCGGCCCGCGCGATCTGGATCGCGGCCGAACCGACCCCGCCGGCACCGCCGACGATCAGGAGCGCGGGGGCCGCACCGGGTACCGGCGTCTTCACGTCGAGCCGGTCGAACAGCGCTTCCCAGGCGGTGATCGCGGTCAGCGGCAGTGCGGCGGCGTCCGCGAAGCCGAGGCTCGCGGGCTTGCGGGCGACGATGCGCTCGTCCACCAGATGATATTCGGCATTGGTGCCAGGACGACCGAGCGCACCGGCATAATAGACCTCGTCACCCGGCGCGAAGCCCTGCACCGCGTCGCCGACGGCCGTGACCACGCCCGCGGCATCCCAGCCCAGCACCTTCCACTGCCCTTCGGCCGGCGCCGCGCCGGTGCGCACCTTGGTGTCGACAGGGTTGACCGACACGGCCTTCACCGCGACGAGAAGATCGCGCCCGCTGGCGCGCGGCGTTTCCAGCTCTATATCGACCAGCGAATCCGCGCGATCGATCGTTCCCGGCGTGCGATAGCCGACAGCCCGCATGATGGCCTCCTGTGGTGCTCGGGTTGCTCGCCGGGGAAGATATGCGTTGTGCTGGACCCCACAAGAACGCACATAAAATGCACGTGGTGCAGATAAGGATACCGTCGTGGCCCGCATCCGTCATTCGAGCCTGGATTGCAGTCCCGGCTGCCCGGTGGAGGGAACGCTCCAGTTGATCGACGGGAAGTGGAAGGGCGTCGTGCTGTTCCATCTTCTTGGCGGAACGATGCGATTCAACGAGCTTCGCCGGCAGCTGAAGCATTGCACGCAGCGGACGCTGACCAATCAGTTGCGGGAACTAGAGGCGAACGGGCTGATCCACCGGGAGATCTATCCGGAGATGCCGCCGCGCGTGGAGTACAGCCTCACGCCGCGCGGCCGCACGCTGGAGCCCGTCATTCTCGCGCTGAAGGCGTGGGGCGAGGAGCACGTCGTCGGCCCGGCTTCGCGGGCGGCCTGAAGGCGCCCCAGGCCGCCGGCCGAAGGCGGTCATGGCCGGCGCAATCCTGCCGGCAAGAGCCTATAAGCGCGTTACAGCACCTTCGACAGGAACGCCTGGGTGCGGGCCTGCTGGGGGTTCTCGAAGATCGCCCGCGGCGGGCCATATTCCACGATCCGCCCGCCGTCCATGAACGCGACGGCGTTGCCGACCTCCCGCGCGAAGCCCATTTCGTGGGTGGCGACGACCATCGTCATGCCGTCGGCCGCAAGGGCGCGCATCACGTCGAGGACCTCGCCGACCAGTTCCGGGTCGAGCGCCGAAGTCGGCTCGTCGAACAGCATCAGCTTCGGGCGCATCGCGAGCGCGCGGGCGATGGCGACGCGCTGCTTCTGGCCGCCCGAGAGTTCGCGCGGATAGGCCGAGACCTTGCTGTCGAGCCCCACCCGCTCCAGCAGGGTCCGGGCGCGTTCGATGGCTTCCTGCCGCCGCTCGCCCTTCACGTGGATCGGTGCCTCGATGATGTTCTCCAGCACCGTCATGTGACTGAACAGCGCGAAGTTCTGGAACACCATGCCGATCTCCGCGCGCTTCGCGGCGACCTCGGCATCCTTGAGTTCGTAGAGCCGGTTGCCTTCGCGGCGATAGCCGATCAGCTCGCCGTCGACATAGAGCGCGCCGGAATCGATCTTCTCCAGGTGATTGATGCACCGGAGGAAGGTCGACTTGCCCGAACCGGACGGCCCGATCAGGCACACCACCTCGCCGCGCGCGACGCTGAGATCGATGCCCTTGAGCACCTCCACGGCGCCGTAGCGCTTGGAAACCTTCTCGGCAAGGATGAGGGGCTGCTGCATGTCGGCGTGGTCCAGATCTGAACGAGTTCGGTCGCGGCCCTGCGGCCTGCGACGCGGATGCGGGGCCGGAAACGGCCTCCGGCCGGCAAGTGGCCACAGGTCGCCAGGTGGCTCCAGGCCGGCGGCGGGGACCTGTTCCAGTCAGATCGAAGGGACCTGACCCGCAGGCGTCCCCGCCGCCACGCCGTGACGGCGAAGGCTATCAGAAGAACTTCAGATAGCGCTTCGTCTCCCAGTCGGAAACATGGGCCATGTAGGAAAGCCACTCGTCCCGCTTGTAGGCGAGCCAGGCATCGGCCATGCCGTCGCCCATCACCTTGCGCGACAGCGGATCGGCTTCGAACGCGTCGAGCGCCTCGCCAAGCGTGCGCGGCAGCTGGCGGATACCGCGACGGTCGAGTTCCTCCTGCGAGACCTCGTACATGTTGTTGCGGTTCGGCTCGCCCGGATCGAGGCCCTCGGCGATGCCTTCGAGCCCGGCCGCGAGCACCATCGCCGCGCCCAGATAGGGATTGCAGGCGCTGTCCGCGGAGCGCAGCTCGATACGGCCGCCGCCCAGCGGGATGCGCACCGCGTTGGTGCGGTTGTTGTTGCCGTAGCAGGCGAAGATCGGCGCCCAGGTGAAGCCGGACATGCTGCCCTGCTTGACGAGGCGTTTGTAGCTGTTGACCGTCGGCGCCACCACCGCGCAGATCGCCGGCAGGTGGCGCACCACGCCCGCCGTGAACTGGTAGCCGAGCTTCGACAGGCCGCAGCCGCGCGGGTCGGCCTTGTCGGCGAACAGGTTGCCGCCGGTGGCGAGATCGGCGAGCGACATGTTGAAGTGCGCGCCCGAGCCGGTGCGGTTGGCGTAGGGCTTCGGCATGAAGCTCGCGAACAGGCCATGCTTGCGGGCGATGTGGTTCGCCATCATGCGCAGGAACACGAACCGGTCGGACATCTTCACCGCGTCGGCATAGGTGAAGTCGATCTCGAACTGGCCGAGCCCGTCCTCCTGGTCGAACGAGTAGACGTCCCAGCCGAGCCCGTTCATGGCCCCGACGAGTTCCTTCAGCCACTCCATGTTGTCGAGCACGCTCGAGGCATCATAGCAGGGCTTGGAGAGCTGGCGCGGCGACACCGGGTCGAAGCCGTCATTGTCCTTGAGCACGTAGAACTCGGCTTCCATGCCGAGATTGAATCGGAAGCCGAGCTCGGCGGCCTTCGCGGTCTGGCGCTTGAGAATGCCGCGGCTGCACGCCTCGAACGGTTCGTCCTTCAGCCACAGGTCGCTCGCCAGCCACGCGGTCGAGGGATCCCACGGCAGGATCATGAACGAGTCCGGGTCGGGATGCGCCGCGACCTCGTCGTCGCTCACCTTCTGGGGCACGCCATCGAGCGCGGCGCCGGTGAACATCTCCGAGCCAGCCAGCATGTGCTCCAGATGGGGCGCCGGCACCATCTTGGTCTTCGACACGCCGTGCATGTCGACATAGCTCGCCATCAGGTATCGAACGTCCTCGGCCGCCACGCGTGCCTTCAGGTCGTTCACCGCCGACGCGGTTTCCGGTGCCTTCATGTCCATCACAGATCTCCGTCGAGCGTCCGCCGGCGGATGGCCGGGCGGACGGCTGATTGCAGGTCGGGGGACAGGTCGTCCCAATCTTCCAGGGGGGTATGTTCGGCAAGCGCGCCGCGGACCTGGTCCGCGAGGGTTTCGATGCAGAGCGACAGGAGTTCTTCGCCGAACGCGGCATCCGCCGTGCTCGGCCGCCCGACGGTGCCGGTGCGGCTCTCCTTGTCGACGGTGTAGGAAAAGAAGCAGCAGGCCGCCCGGTTCGGCTCGTCGACGGCCTGGTCGATGTCCACGAGATCGGGCTTCAGGTGCAGCATCAGCGACGTCTCGGCATCGTTGGCATGCCAGTTGGTGCCGCCGTCATATTCGTAGATCGCCCGGATCCCGGCCGAGATCTCCCAGATCGAGCGCAGCGCGACCCGTGTTTCCGGCAGGTCAGAGCGGATGTTCTCCAGAGCGCAGCGCAGCGGCGCCCAGTTCGTGACGTGGCCGTTGAGGATGAGAAGGCGCGTGAACCCGGCGGCAGCGACCCAGTCGGCGATTTCCAGCACGAGTTTCGACAGCGTCTCCGGCCTGAGCGAGATCGTGCCCGGCCACTTGCGGGAATGGCCGGGCGAGCAGCCGTAGCGCAGCGTCGGCAGCACCGGGACGCCGGTCGCGGCCGAGACACCCTCCGCCACGGCTTCCGCCGAGAAGCTGTCGACGCCGCACGGCAGGTGCGGCCCGTGCTGCTCTGTGGCGCCGACCGGCAGGATCGCCATGTCGATGCCGGCGTCGCGGATCGCCGCGATC
>JAEZMP010000536.1 GCA_023442215.1 Pseudomonadota bacterium | reverse complement strand
ACGGGTCGAGATTGGGGGCGTTTCTGAGGGTGTGAGCGGTCATGCGTTGAGGCCTTCGGCGGTGACGAGGTGTGGTGCGGCGCCCGGCGGCAGGCCTCCGGGCACGGTTGCAGGCAATCGCAGAGGGGCATCGCGCGCGGGCGACGATCCTGACCGCGATGGGGTCACGATCGAAACACGGCAACAAGCCCTTTTCTTGAGAATCGTAACAGCTTGATTTAATTGAGGCGGGAACGGCGTGTTTGCGCGATCCGAAACGGATCAACACGCCGCAGCGCGGTTCCGCAAATGGCGCCCGCAATGGCGCCCGTCCGCGAAGCGGGCCGCCGCGGGCCAGAGCCAGCGGGAGGGAAGAGCGTGAGCGTCGACGTCGGCCATCGGCTGCGCTACGTGCGCACCCTCAACAAGCTGTCGCAGCGCGCGCTTTCCAAGCGTGCGGGGGTGACCAACTCGACGATCTCGCTGATCGAGTCGAATCAGCTGAACCCCTCGGTCGGCGCGCTGAAGCGCATCCTCGACGGCATTCCCATCGGGCTCGCGGAATTCTTCTCGCTGGAGCCGGCGGCGCCCCGCAAGGCGTTCTACCCGGCGGCGGAACTGGTGGAAATCGGCAAGGGGCCGATTTCCTACCGGCAGGTGGGCGACAACCTGTTCGGCCGGCAATTGCAGGTGCTGAAGGAGCGATACGAGCCCGGCGCCGACACGGGCCGCGTTCCGCTGGTTCACGACGGCGAGGAAGGCGGCATCGTCGTCGCCGGCCGGCTGGAGGTGACGGTGGACGAGGAGCGGCGCATTCTCGGCCCGGGCGACGCCTATTATTTCGACAGCCGGCGGCCGCACCGCTTCCGGTGCCTGGGTCCCGAGCCGTGCGAGGTGGTCAGCGCCTGCACGCCGCCGACATTCTGACGGACGCGGGACGGTCGCGGACCAGACGATGCCGGGTGTTCTCGCGGCACGTCATGATTTTGATCATTTTCAAAAAGAGGATTGGCCCGGCCCCGAAGCGGGACCGGGCCAGAACCCGCGACGGGGCGGGGGCGACCGTCTGGGTTCCAAGGTCAGCCGACCTTGACGAGCCGAGGGGCGGGGGCAGCCACGGCTTGTCGGGACGATCGGCCGTCCCTGACTGTTTGAGCCGAAATCCGCGGAAATCAGCCGCTTTTTCCGTCTCAACACCTCTTAAACGTCGCCGGGTTTCGATCCCTACGACGTTATGTGTGAATATTTCCCACAAATTTTGAATGCTGTAAAGCCCGACCAAAGGCGAAGGCGCGGGATATTTCGATGCCGTGACGGGGCGCCGAGCGGCCTGCGCTTGTGCACGTATATTGAAATTTCATGCCCGCCGGGCGGCGCCCGCCGCCCCCGGAATTCGCACCGGAATTTGACCGGGCGCCCTTTTTCGGGCCGTGCTTCGCCCCTATGACAGGCGGAGAGACCGCCGGCCGCTTCCGGCCCAGCATCAGGAGATGGCCATGAAGCCGTTCTTCATCCTCATCAAGTGCGCCCTCGGCCGCTCCTACGAGGTCGCCGCCGCGATCGCGGACAGCGAGGTCGCCTCCGAGATCTACTCGATCGCCGGCGAGCACGATCTTCTGGTGAAGATCTATGTCGAGGACGGCACCGATATCGGCCACTTCGTCAACGAGCGGATCCACTGCGTGCCGGGCATCGTCGACACCCGCACCATTCCGACCTTCAAGGCGTTCTGAGTCGCGTTCGGGGTGCGTTCTCGCAAGGCGCGGCAATCGGCGCTTCGACATCGCGGGCCTTCCGCACTACATTGAATTCTACAAACTCGGACTTCGCTCCGACGGCCCCCGCCATGTTGCTGCGGCATGCGCAACGA
Organism: Pseudomonadota bacterium; assembly: GCA_023442215.1. Taxonomy (GTDB): domain Bacteria; phylum Pseudomonadota; class Alphaproteobacteria; order Rhizobiales; family Segnochrobactraceae; genus Pseudoxanthobacter. Next base: position 5,059 of record JAEZMP010000536.1, on the reverse strand, counting down.
CGAGAGCCGCCAGGCGCGCCCTGCGATCCGGCGGGCGGCGCATGAACGAAGGCGGCGAGCCGAGTCAGCGGCGCGAAGGAACGCGACGAATGGACTATCAGGCTTATTTCCAGGATGCCGTCGCGGCCCTGAAGACAGAGCGGCGCTACCGCGTGTTCGCGGATCTCGAGCGGATCGCCGGCCGATTCCCCTATGCCCTCTGGCGCAACGGCGCCGAGACCCGGGAAATCGTGGTGTGGTGCTCCAACGACTATCTCGGCATGGGCCAGCACCCCGCCGTCATCGGCGCCCTGCAGGATGCGGCCGAGCGCATGGGCGCCGGCGCGGGCGGCACGCGCAACATTTCCGGCACCAACCACCCGCTGGTCGAGCTCGAGGCCGAACTCGCCGACCTCCACGGCAAGGAAGCCGCCCTCACCTTCACCTCGGGCTACGTTTCCAACGAAGCGGCGATCTCGACCATCGCCCGCCTCCTGCCGAACTGCCTGATCCTGTCGGACCAGCTCAACCACGCCTCCATGATCGCCGGCATCCGCAATTCCGGCGCGGCCAAGCAGGTGTGGCGCCACAACGATCTCGATCACCTGGAAAGCCTGCTGAAGGCCGCCGGACGCGACCGGCCCAAGCTGATCGCGTTCGAGTCGGTCTATTCCATGGACGGCGACGTCGCGCCGATCGGCGCCATCGCCGACCTCGCCGAGCGCTACGGCGCCATGACCTATCTCGACGAGGTCCACGCGGTCGGCATGTACGGCCCGCGCGGCGGCGGCATCGCCGAGCGCGACGGCGTGATGGACCGGATCGACGTGATCGAGGGCACGCTCGCCAAGGGCTTCGGCGTGCTCGGCGGCTACATCACCGGCACCCAGCCGCTGGTCGATGCTGTCCGGTCCTACGCGCCGGGCTTCATCTTCACCACCGCCCTGCCCCCGGCGCTCGCCGCGGCGGCGACCGCCTCGATCCGCCACCTCAAGACCTCCTCGACCGAGCGTCGCGCCCAGCAGCGCCAGGCGCACCGCACCAAGGAAGTGCTGGCCGCCGCCGGCCTGCCGGTGATGCCGAGCAGCACCCACATCGTGCCGCTGCTGGTGGGCGATCCCGAACAGTGCAAGGCCGCGAGCGACCGCCTGCTCGAAGTGCACGGCATCTATATCCAGCCGATCAACTACCCGACCGTGCCGCGCGGCACCGAGCGGCTGCGCATCACGCCGACGCCGTTCCATGCCGACGAGTTCCTCGAGCAGCTCACCGGCGCCCTTCTGGAAGTGTGGCAGACGCTCGGGCTGTCGCGCGAGCGGCCGGCGAGCTTCGACGACCACCTGTCGCATCCGACCTACGCCATCTTCCGCTCCGCGGGCGGCTGACGCGGACCGACGACGATTCCGGACCGGAATGCGACGCCGCGGGGACCTCTCCGCGGCGTTCTGCATTTCCGGGCCTATCCCATCCGGATGGAACCGATCTGAACGACGCGGTTCAAGCTCTTGAATCCGGAGCGATTTCCGATCGGTCGGATGCCGCCCGGTTGGGACGCGCCCTATCGGCCGGCGCCGACGCCCGCGATGCGGATCGCCACCGGCACGCACACCAGCAGCAGGACGAGTCGAACGAGCTGGTGCGTGGCGACGAAGGCGGGATCGGCGCCGAGCAGCATCGCGAGCGCCGTCATGGCGTCGATGCCGCCGGGGGCGAAGGCGAGCAGCGCCTGGGCCATCGTCGCCGACGTCGCCGCCACCACGGCCATCGCGCCGGCGAGCGACACCGCAAGGCCGACAACCAGCGCGCCGCAGGACACGACCGCGAGAGCGGCGAAGGCCCGGAAGCCGATGCCGCCGATGCGGCTGCCGGTGAGCGCGCCGAGGCAGACGAAGCCCGGCACCAGCAGCCACATCGGCAGCGGCAGCGCCGGCACCGCGCCGGTGCCGTGGAGAAGCGCGCTCGCGAGGAAGGCGCCGGTGAGCATTCCGGCCGGAACGCCCAGCCGGCCGAACGCGAGGCCGGCGACGGCGCCGCAGCCGATCAGGATGGCGACGTCGCGAAGGCCGGCATGGGCGGTGGGAAAGCCGAGATCCACCGCCGCCTCCGCGGCCGGGCCGCCGACGAGAAGCGGCAGCACCGCGACCAGGGTGAGAAGCCGGATCGACTGGGAGGTGGCGACGCGCTTGATGTCGGCAGGGCTCTGGACGGCGACCGCCATCACGTAGGAGAGCGCGCCGGGGATGCTGGCATAGAACGCCGTCGCCCTGTCCCATCGCGCGACGCCGCGCAGGAACACATAGCTGCCCCAGACCACACCGGCGACGACGATCGGCAGCAGCGCCAGCGAGATCGGCCACTCGCGGACCCGGTGCACGGTTTCCGGGGTGATTCCGGTGCCCATGGAAACGCCGAGCACGCAGAACACCACCGCGCGCAGGCCGAGCGGCACATGCGCCCTGAGGCCGGCGAGGGACGCGGCGGCGACCGCGATCGCCGCGCCGCCGAGCCAGGCCGCCGGCAGGTCGATCCAGTCGAACGCGAATCCGCCAACGGCACCGGCCGCGAGCGTCGGCACGGTGCGCCGCAGGGAGGCGCCGAAGCGGCGGCCGATAGCACTGGCCCGAAGCCGGAGTCGGGCCGACGCACCCGGTTTATGTTCTGGCATCAATTGTCCCGGAATCCGGCTCCCGCTTTTCGGTTCGATGCCGGTTTCTCCGCTCGCATCGGATCATCCCGAAAACCGGTTCCCACTTTTCGGTCCGATGCCGGTTTCTGCTCTCGCATCGGATTATCCCGAAAACCGGTTCCCACTTTTCGGTCCGATGCTCTAGGCCGGATCGTCCTTCACGTCATCCCGCCCGGCACCTGGAACTGCGCCTCGATCTGCCGCACGACGCGGCCCATGGCGCCGAGATAGCGCGCCGCCGCCGTTTCGATGGTCATGGCCGAGGCGAGGTAGGCGAGCCCGAGGCAGCCCATGAGCCCCGTTCCGCCGCGAATGGGCAGGGCGATGCCGGCCATCTTCTGCTCGTCGGTCCAGTTCATGAAATTCTGCCCGTAGCCGCGCTCGACGACCCGGGCCAGCATGTCGTCGAGCGCCGGGCGGTCGCGGGCGAGCCGGTATTCGGGCTGAGGACGACGGGCGAGCAGGCCGATGATGCTCTCCCGCTCCGTCGCGGGGCAGAAGGCGAGGTAGGCGGTGCCGCTCGCCGTCTGCAGCATCGGCATCCGCCGCCCGATCATCGAGCGATGGAACGACAGCTTGCTGAAGCGGTGGGTCGTCTCGCGCACCACCATGGCATCGGCGTCGAACGTGCAGAGGTCGGTCGGCCAGACCACCTCCTTCAGCAACTGCCCGAGCAGCGGCGAGGCGACCGCGGAGATCCAGTGCTCGTCGCGGAAGCCCTCGCTGAGTTCCCGGACCCGCAGGTCGAGGCAATAGCGCCCGTCGGATTCGCTCCGCCGCACATAGCCTTCGGTCTGAAGCGTCTCCAGCAGCCGCTGCACGGTGGTCCGGTGCAGCTTCGTCAGTTCCGCGAGCCGCCCGACGGTGGCGCCACCGTCGACGCGGTTGAGCGCGTTGAGCAGGGCGAGGCCGCGGCTGAGCCCGCGCACCGCCTTGTAGGGACTTTGTTCCGCCATCGCGCCTGAACTCTCGATCCCGCTCTCGTCCCTCGCGCCGCGATTCCGCTCGCGGCTTCGGCTTCCTTGGAGCCGACCCCGTCCAGATCGGTTCGATCCGGACGGGATCGGCTCAGGCTTTTGAAGCTGGAGCGATTTCTTGTCGATCTGATGAGTCCATCAGATCGGAAAGCGCTCAGTCTGCCCCGGATCGACCTCGTGCACCAGGTGCACACGCGGCGGGTTTCATATTCCGTTCGCCGGCCCGCTGCCCTTACACTCACCTTGTTCAAAATAAAGAACGCGACCGACAGGGAGGAGCACGCCCGGCTTTGCCGCTGGCTGCCCATTGTTACGGTCGAGGGAGCCAAAATGACAATCAAGCTGAAGTGCCTCTCGCACACGCCTCTGCGTGGGCTCAACGATCCTGCTGCCGACGTCGTGGCGGAAGTCGACGCCGTGCTTGCTGCGGCCCGCGAAGACGTGGAGAAGTTCGATCCTGAGCTGATCGTCATCTTCGCGCCGGATCATTATAACGGGCTCTTCTACGATCTGATGCCGCCGTTCGTGATCGCGACGCACGCGGACTCGGTCGGGGATTATCGGACGCTGCCCGGCCCGCTCTCGCTCGACCGCGACATGGCGCAGGAGATGGCGCGCTTCATCCTCGACCACGATGTCGACATCGCCCTCTCCCACCGTCTTCAGGTCGATCACGGCTGCACCCAGACCCTGGAAGAACTCACGGGCAGCCTCACGCGCTATCCGGTCGTCCCGATCATCATCAATTCGGTCGCGCCGCCGTTCGCGCCCTATCGGCGGGTTCGCCGGCTCGGCGAGGTGGTCGGCCAGTTCATCGCGACGCTCGACAAGCGCGTCCTGATCGTCGGAACCGGCGGTCTTTCCCATGAGCCGCCGGTGCCCCTGCTCGACGGCGCGCCGGAAGCCGTCGGCGAATTCCTGATCTGCGGGCGCAATCCCACGCCGGAGGCGCGCGCGGCCCGGCAGGAACGCACCATCGCCGCCGGCAAGATCTACGGCACGGCCCTTTCCGCGCAGACGCCCCTCAATGCCGAGTGGGACCAGGCCTTCATCGATCTGCTCCTCAGCGGGCGGCTCGAAGCCGTCGACGATTTCAGCATCGAGGACATCTCGCAGGAAGCGGGGCGCTCCACCCACGAGGTGCGCACCTGGGTCGCGGCGTTCGCCGCCCTCGCCGCCGCCGGCGGCCCCTACGAGGCCCGCCGCGACTACTACCGGCCGATCAACGAATGGATCGCCGGCTACGGCGTCATGAGCGCCGAACCGCGCTGATCGCGACGACCCGCGTCCGAGACAGAAGATCGGAAAACAGCATGCTGGACAGACTGAAGACCACGCCCACCGAGGCGGAGATCGTCGCACGCGCCGAAGCCATGATCCCGTGGCTGCGGGAGAAGGCCGATGCGGTCGAGAAGGC
>JAEZMP010000470.1 GCA_023442215.1 Pseudomonadota bacterium | reverse complement strand
GGCCGGGGCCGCGTCAGCCCTGCTCGCCGGCGCGCAGCCGCACCACGTTGCCCGGCGTCGCCGTCAGCCGCGCGGCTTCCTCCATGATCTGCCGCGGCGTGAACGGCTTGCCGATCACCGGGGCGCTGGCGAATGCCTGGGGCAGGTTCTGCCGGCCATAGCCGCTGACGAAGGCGAAGCGGATGCCGCGCCGCGTCAGCGCCGCCGCCACCTCGTCGACCGCCGCGCCGTGCAGGTTGCCGTCAAGGAAGGCGGCGTCGAACGTTCCGCTCTCGATCAGCTCCAGCGCCTCGGCGACCGTGCCGGCCGGGCCGCAGACGGCAGCGCCCGCATCCTCCAGCACGCAGACGAGGTCGAGCGCGACCAGAGGCTCGTCCTCCACCACCAGGAAGGAGCGGCCCTCGATGCCCGTTGCGGCCGCCGTGGCAGGCGCTCCGTGGCGGGCGTTGTCGGAGGCATTGTCAGGATCGCGCATGTTGATGGCCTCCGGGGAATCGAGCGGCATGGTGAGATCCCAGACCACGCCGTCGCCGCGATAGATCGCGGTGGCCGCGCCGCCGTCCGATTTCAGGCTGTTCTCGATCAGGGTGGAGCCGAAGCCCCGCTTGGTCGGCGCCTGCACGCGCGGCCCGCCGGTTTCCTGCCAGCGCAGCGCGAGCCGGTCGCCCTCCACCGTCCAGAGGAGCGCGACCTTGCCGGTGGCGTTGGAGAACGCGCCATACTTGATGGCGTTGGTGAACAGTTCGTGCAGGATGAGCGCCAGCCGCAGCGCCGTCTGCGGCGACAGCTTCACCTCCGGCCCGCAGACCGAGAGCCGGTCGGCATCGATGACGCCGAGGTCGAGCTGGTCGTGCACCAGTTCTGCGAGGCTTGCACCCTGCCACGTGGCGCTGCTCAACATGGAGTGGGCGCGCGACAGCGCCTGGATGCGGCCGGTGAAGGTGGCCGAGAACTGCTCCGGGCTGCGGGTGTAGCGCAGCGTCTGCGTCGCGATGGCCTGCACGTTGGCGAGCGTGTTCTTGACGCGGTGGTTCAGTTCGCCGATCAGCAGCGTCTGCGTCGCCTCGGCCTTGTGGCGGGCGGTGACGTCGAGGATCTGCACGTTCAGCGAGATCGCCGAGCCGTCCGGCCGGCGCAGCACCGAGCTGTACCACTCGCAGTCCAGCACCGAGCCGTCGCGGGTCCGGCAGCGCACCTCGTCGTGGCCGCGGCTGTGCGAGGCGTCGGCCATGGTGGCGCGGAACATCTCCGTCAGCCGGCCGACGCAGGTTTCGGGCACCCAGCCCAGTTCGTCGAGCCGGTGCCCGATCATGTTCGCCGACGTCCAGCCGAACATCCGCTCGGCGCCCTTGGACCAAGCCGTCAGACGCAAGCCCTCGTCGAATTCCACGATGGCGAGAGGCGAATTGTCGGTGTGGGCCTGAAGGCGGTCGAGGGCGGAACGCAACTCCGCCGCGCCCCGGGCGATCTCCTCCTTCTGCCGCGCGAGAAGGCGATGCTGGCGGGCGATGTCGAAGAAGACCTGCGCTTTGGTCTTGAGAATGAGCGGATCGATCGGCTTGTAGATGAAATCGACCGCGCCCGCCTCGTAGCCGCGGAAGCGCCGGCCCTCGTCGGTCGCCGCCGCGGTGACGAAGATGATCGGCACGCCGCGCGTGCGCTCCGTTCCGCGCATCAGCTCGGCGAGTTCGAAGCCGTCCATGCCCGGCATCTGCACGTCGAGCAGCGCCAGCGCAAACTCGTGCTCGAGCAGCAGTTCCAGGGCTTCCATGCCCGAGCGCGCCTTGATGAGCACGAGGCCGTCGCGCCGCAGCAGGGCGTCGAGGGCGAGGAGATTCTCCTCGATATCGTCGACCAGCAGGAACTTGATGGGATCAGGCGGCGACATGGCGGGCCTCCCGGTTCAGCACCATCGCAGAGCGGCGATAGATGCGGTCCTCGCTGGCGAAGGGGGTGAAGGCATCGGCGTGACCGGAGAAGCGCAGGCTCTCGTTCATGCCGAGCCCGAGGAAGCCGCCGTGGGCGAGCGATTCCCTGAATAACGAGACGGCGCGATCCTGAAGCGGCTGGTCGAAATAGATCAGCACGTTGCGGCAGGAGACGAGGTGAACCTCGGAGAACACCGCGTCGCAGGCAAGGCTGTGCTCGGCGAACACGGTGCGCGCCCTGAGCGACTTGTCGAACACGGCGGCGCCGTAGGCGGCGGTGTAGTAGTCCGAAAGGGAGGATCGCCCGCCGGACTTCTGGTGGTTGGCCGTGAACAGCGGAATGCGGTCGAGATCGAAGATGCCCGCCTGCGCGCGGGCGAGCGCCGAAGGGTTGATCTCGGTCGCGTAGAACAGGGTGCGGGACTCCAGGCCCTCCTCGCGGAACAGGATCGCGAGCGAATAGAGCTCCTCGCCGGAACTGCACCCGGCAACCCAGACCTTCAGGGACGGAAAGGTGCGCAGATGCGGGATGACCTTCTCCCGCAGGGTGCGGAAATAGCGGGGATCGCGGAACATCTCGCTCACCTGCACGGTCATGCAGTCGGTCATGACCGGCAGCAGGTCGGGCTCGCGCAGCAGCCGGGACTGCACGTCCGACAGGGTGGCGCAATCGAGCCGGCGCCGCAGCAGGTCGGCACGGCGGCGCAAGGACGGGCGGGAATAGGAGCGGAAATCGTAATGGTAGCGCCGGTGGATCGCCTCCAGCAGCAGGTCGAGTTCGATCGCCTCGATCGGGTCGCTCGGGTTGGGGGCGGTCGGGCTGGGGTCGGTCATCGCGGCATCCACACGCGGGTGAGCGACAGCAGCTTGTCGACGTCGAGCGGCTTGGCGAGATAGTCGTTCGCGCCCGCCGCGAGACACCGCTCGTGGTCGTCGGCCATGGCCTTGGCGGTGAGCATGATCACGGG